>CAMKAU010000111.1 GCA_946410595.1 uncultured Clostridia bacterium | reverse complement strand
CCGAAACGCAGCTGGCCCTCGCCCGGGAGGAAAGCGAGTATATCGAACGGGTGCGCGACTCTCTCGACCGTGCGGAGGGGGAGACCGAGATCCGGGAGATCCGGGAGGAGCTGGAGGCGGGCGGATACCTCCGCGCCGCCGCCCAAAAACGCCCGCAGAAGGCGAAACGCCCCGCCCCGGACGAATACCGCACCTCGGGCGGTTACAAGGTCTACTGCGGGAAAAACAACCTCCAGAACGAATATATCACCTTCAAGCTTGCCGAAAAGCATGACATCTGGTTCCACGTCAAGGGCCGCCCCGGCTCCCACGTCCTCCTCGTAACGGAGGGGAGGGAACCGTCCGCAGAAGACTATACCGAAGCGGCGACCGTTGCGGCGGTCTGTTCCTCCGCCGCGGGAGACGCCTCCGTGACCGTGGACTACACGAAGGCGGGAGAGGTGAAAAAGCCCGCCGGCTCCCGGCCGGGGTACGTCATCTATCACAAAAACTTTTCCACCGTCGTTCGCCGCGACGAGGATCTTGTCCGCTCGCTCCGAGCGGGGCGTTCCTCCGGCGGTTGATCGTAAGGAGCCGAAGATGAAACAGTTTTTCTCGCGTCTGCTCGTTTCTCTCCTTCTTTGCGCGACTCTGCTAGGCGCGTCGTCCTGCTCCTTTCTCGCGGATCTCTTGGAAAACCTGCCGGACATCACCCTTTCTCCGGTCACGGACGGCGGCACGGAGCCGCCGGAAACGGAGCCGGAAAACACGATCCCCTTTCTTCACACCCCCGAGGTCGGCGGATACGAGCTTCCCCCGGAGGAGTTTTCCGACCCGCTCGAACAGGAGGCGTCCGAGATCATCGACGCCGCGATCGCCAAAGCTCTCGCCTGCGTGGAAACGATGAAGGACAACCGGCACTCGGCCGTTTCCTTTCCGTTTGAAGAAGACGCGGGCGGCTATATCGCCGCGCTGAGCGACGTTGAACGGGACTATTACCGCATCATCGTCGATCACGCCAAAAAAGGGGAATCGTTCCGGATCACCGACGCCGAATGTCCGGGCGGCTCGGACGGGCTGCGAAAACTCTTTTTTAATCTGCCCGTTCCCCTTTCCTACTGCGAGCCGGGGATCTCCTCCTTTTTTTATTTTGACGTAACGTGCTACGGCCTCCCGGACTATTCCACCTATTATACCTCCGTCTTCGATCTCTATTTTGACCCTTACCGGGATTGGAACGCAAACGTTTCAAACGGATCCGTCACAAGGGAAGAGGTGAAACGCGGAGCCGACCTTCTTGAAACCGTTGTGAAACGGGTCGTAAGGTATATGCCGAACGGTCTGACGGCGTACGATCGGTATTACTATCTCGCAGCCGTTCTCAGCGAGCAGACCTCGTACGACAAGCGGCCCTCAAACTGCTTTTCCGCGTTTGGGGCGTTAGTCGGCGGGAGAGCCGTTTGCGAGGGGTACGCATACGCCTACTACCTCCTCTGCCGCGAGGCAAATCTCTGGTGCGCCTACCGCGACGGGATGCCGGACGGGCAGGGGCATATCTGGAATATGGTCAAGCTCGAGAGCGGGATCTATAACGTGGACGTTACCTGGTGCGACGGCTCCGGCGAGCCCTATGAGCGCGATTGGTACGACTGCTTTGTCAAGTCTGATCCGTTTTTTGAAGCGGACGGGCATTGCGCCACGGAGGGGGTTACGGGCACCGGGGCGTTTGAGCCGTCCCCCTATGAAGCGGATAGATAAAAAAAGAATGCGGCGGAGCGTTTGCTCCGCCGCATCTCATATTCTCTTTACGGCCGTTCGATCCCGGCCAGGAGATCAAAATACGCGACCTGCCGTTCATAGATCTGCTGCCGTTTCGCTTTGTTCAGGAGAAAAGACTGGAGAAAACTCCTGTCCCGGAGGACAAGGAGCGTATCCTCCGGCAGGGAGGAAAAACCCGCCTGCCCGTAAAGAGGGAGCGCGGAAAGCCGGAGCGCGTAACCGTCGTACCGTTTGTCCGCATCCACCGTTTCGGGGAGAGCGACGAAGACGCCGGTTTCCGCGACGGAAGCGTAGAGCTCGGGATCCAGCAGGAGAATACAGTAATCCCCGGCCGCAAGGGCGTATCGGAAGGTTTCTTCCGCTTCCGCGTTGCGGGCGCCGTTATAATAGGTGCCGCTCTCCTGATACGCTTCGGCCAGATTGCGCGGAACGTAGGTGATCCGGTCGAACGCCGTAGAGAAGGAGGAGGGATCCTCCGCCTGCGCGGCGCAGAGGGAGGAAACGGAGAGAAGGATCTTGCGGTAGCTCTCCCCGTCGATATACTGCGGCCCGGCGTAGAGAAGATACGCGTCGTAATCCGGTTTTGCGGCGCATTGGAAAAGGCAGACTGCGATCGCGGCCGCCGCAAACACGGCGAGAAGGATCATCCACTTATTGTTTTTCCAGAATTCCGGCAGGGAAAAGGGCGTTTTCCCCTCCGCCGGGGGCAAGGTTCGGTCGTTCATTTTTCTTTCCTTTTTCTCGCAAAAAACCGCTTTACAAACCGACAGGGGCGTGATAAGATGGTA
>CAMKAU010000110.1 GCA_946410595.1 uncultured Clostridia bacterium | reverse complement strand
GCTCCTGACGACGCGCGGCAAAGAGATCCGCCTCCGGCGGATGATATCCACCCTCGGGTGGATGAAATCGCTCTGCGAGCGATGAAATCCGCCGCTTTGCGGCGGGTGACAGTTACAAAAAGAAAAAGCGGCAGGAGCAAGCCCCTGCCCTACAAGAGTGGGGGGTGTCCCGCTATTATTGTAGGGCGGGGGTTTATCTCCCGCCGTAATGCTTTGTTTCCTCTGTACGGAATGTTCGCACTCTTGCCTCCCTCCCGAGGGCCCGAATCCCCAAAAGGTCCTCCGGACCTTCCCGGGGACCCCGACGGGCCGGTGGCTCGCGGAGCGAGACGGAAGGAGTTTTTCGCTCCTTGTTTCTTCTTTGCTCTCATCCTTACCGCCCGCCTACTCCTTCACCCGCTGCGCGGGAGCTCCCTCCCGGAGGGAGCCAAACGGCAGGGGCTTGTCCTGCTGCAGTGTTCTTTCTGTAACCTTCAACTGCTCCCGAAGGGAGCGAGCTTCACGCTGCCAAGCAGCGCTTCACTCCGCCGAAGGCGGAACTTCACTTGCGGCTTTGCCGCAAACTTCACTGCCGACCGGCGGGGGACGGGCAGAAAAAACCGCGCGCGGGCTTGACTATTCTCATCAAATATGCTATAATTGACGAGAATAACAAGGGGGTGAGGAGAATGCGGAGATTTGATTATTCCTCTTTGAAGGAGAGAACGTGGGATAACGAGATTATCAACTACCTGTCGCAGATCCACGAGAAAAAAGGCAGGCAAGCCGTTTTTCTGCGGCAAAAGCCGGGCGGCGTGGAAAAGCTGATCGCGATCGCTAAAATCCAAAGCACGGAGGCCTCCAACGAAATCGAGGGGATCCGCACGACGGACACGCGGCTCCGGCAGCTTATGGGAGAAAAGACGGCGCCGCGCAACCGCGATGAGCGGGAGATCGCCGGATACCGGGACGCGCTGAACGCCGTTCACGAGAGTTTTGCCTGTATTCCGCTGACGCCGGGATATATTTTGCAGCTCCACAAGATCCTCTTTGCGCACACGGACAGCGCGTTCGGCGGTTCGTTCAAGAACGTGCAAAACTATATCACCGCGACCGACGCCGCCGGTAAAACCTACGCGCTGTTCACGCCGCCGGCGCCCTATGAAACGCCGGGCGCGGTACAGGAGATCTGCGACGCGTTTTGCTTTGCCGTGGGGGAGGGCAGGGTCGATCCCCTTTTGATCATCCCGGTTTTTATCCACGATTTTCTCTGCATCCACCCGTTTCTCGACGGAAACGGCAGAATGTCGCGCCTGCTTACCACGCTTCTGCTCTACCGTTCGGGCTATGAGATCGGGCGGTATATTTCGCTTGAGAGCAAGATCGCGGAAACAAAGGATCTCTATTACGACGCGCTGGAACGGTCGCAAAACGGCTGGCGCGAGGGCGCGGACGACCCCTCGCCGTTTATCAAGTATTTTCTCGGAACGGTCGTCGCCGCGTACCGGGATTTTGAGGAGCGGCTCGAGATCGTAGCGGAAAAATCGCCGCTTGATACCGTGAGAAACGCCGTTGGCGCGCGGATCGGGCCGTTTACCAAGTCCGATATCGCCGATCTTTGTACCTCGATGAGCGCGTCTTCCGTCGAGCGGCGGCTGCGCGAGCTCTGCGAGCGCGGCGAGATCGAAAAGCTCGGCGGCGGTCGGTCGACCTATTACGTGAGAAAACGCTGAAAAAGCCCCGCCGGGCGGGGCTTGCGGAGCAGGGCGCTCACATGATCTCCTCGCCGCAGGCGCGGAGGATCGCCGCGACGTAGGCGATCGCGTCCCGGTCAAGCGGGCGGCGGCCTTCCGTGTGGATCGCCCGGTCGATCTCCGGCGTCCCGTTCAAGAGCCGGCCGCTCTCGACCGGGCTGTTTGTTTGCAGGAGAAACGCGTAGCCCTCGACCCAGACCCTCGCCCCGCGCTCTTTCAGAAAGCCGGAAAGGAGATAGATCTGGCGTTTGACCTGCCGGATCGGGTTTTTTACCGTGCCGGAGTAGGTTTTTCCGGCGGGGGTGGTCTTGTATTTGATCCATTCGTAGCCGTCTTCTTCTCCCTCCAGAAAGCCGACGTAGTTCTTGACCTCGATGATGAAGACGCCGCAGCGGTTTACGACCGCAAAGTCGAGCTCCGCCGGTTTGCCTTCGTATTCGATTTCCACGTTTGCAAACAGCAAATCCCCTTCCCGCCGGACGGAGCGGATCAGTTCGCGCGCCCGGCGCTCGCCCGCGAGACCGGCGCGGCGCTGCCGCGGGAGAAACAGAGCGGGGGTCTTCCCCGGTTTATCTCCCGAAGAGGCGGATCTGGCGGCGATCCAGACGAGAAGGCAAAACAGGAGGAGAATAACGAATCCCATAGACGTGTTTCCTTTTCGGTGTTTGCCGCGCGGCTAACGCCCCGCGGCGTTCCCCGCCCTACAAGGGAGAACGCACTTTCTTTTCGTGTAGGGCAGGGGCTTGCTCCTGCCGCTTGGCTCCCTACGGGAGGGCCCGATTCCCCAAATAATCCTTGCGGATTATTTCGGGGACCCCGCTGGGCCGCTGTCGCCGTAGGCGACTGAAGGAGTAGGCG
>CAMKAU010000109.1 GCA_946410595.1 uncultured Clostridia bacterium | reverse complement strand
CCTGTACGCCTTCCTCGGTGCAAGTCGCTTCTTTCAGCGTCGTCCATTCGCCGAATTCGTGCGTATGGCCGCATCCGCTCAACAGAGCGGCAAAAGCAAGAACGATGATCGCCAGAATAAACAAAGTCAGTCTTTTCATTTTCTTTTCTCCGTTTCCGTTTTTTTGCCAAAGAACTGTTCTTCGGGCATTGATAAAAAAAAGTGCGCCAACCGAAGTCAGCGCACAAAAACGCAAATTCCGGCTGTCGCCAAACAAACCTCTGTGCAGTACAGGCGTACCTATACAATCACAACATGGAATCTGCATTTTATCAAATTCAGTTGTGATTGCACAAGGAAAAACAAGGAAACCTCGCAAAAAGCGAAAGTCCGCCCTATTCTGCACATTTTCAGTTTGTTTGGCAACTTTAGGATACCATATTCAAAGCGATTTGTCAAGGTTTTCTCGCCGAATGGGGATATACAGCGATCATTCGTCAGCGAGGAAGAAAAATTCTTTCAATTCTTTCAGTTTGTGTGATACAATTAGGGGATAATAACAAAAGCGAAACTTGCCATAAAATGTCTTTCTTGAAAAACGAACAAACTCTCTCCGCGGCGGCGGGGGACCTCGGCGAAGCAAAAGAAGAAAAAAATTTTTTATATTTCAGTTTTTTTTCAGTTTGTGTTGTAGAATAGAGGCGAAGAACAACAGAAAGGAGACCTGCCATGAAAAACCGTATGATCCCGAGGATCGGGGGGGCCCTCCTCCTCTCGGCGGCGCTGCTTCTCTCCTCCTGCGCGATCTCCGGAACGCCGGGAGACAGCGAAACCGCCGTCTCTCCCATCGAAAGCGCCTCGCTGATCGAAGACTTTGCCGACGACAAAAAGGAAGCGACCGGCACGTTTTCCCTCAAAGCCGGCGACGTTGCCTCCGTGTTTGAGCAGAACGGAAACGTCTATACGATCAAAAGCGCGGGCGAGTTCACCCTCTCCGGCGCGCTTGACGGTCAGATCGTCGTCCTCGCCGGCGAGGAGGACGAGGTAAAGCTGATCCTCAAAAACGCCTCCGTCTCCTCCTCCGAGGGCGCGCCCATCCGCGCCGTCAGCGCTGCGGAGGTTACGGTCAGCGCCGAGGAAAACACCTATAACACCGTCTCCGATACCCGGACGGGCAGCGCGGCGGCCGCCGCGGAGGACGAAGAAAACGACGACGCCGCGATCTGGGCCGACTGCGATCTCAAGATCTCCGGCAAGGGGACGCTGATCGTGGAAAGCAGCTACGACAACGGGATCAAATCGAAAGACGATCTCACGGTCAAAAACCTCTCCCTGAAGGTCACCGCCCCCGGCAACGCCCTCAAGGGAAACGACTCCGTGACGGTGAAATCCGGCACGCTGATCCTGATCTCCACCGCCTCCGACGGGGTGAAGACCTCGAACAGCGACGTTTCCTCCAAGGGAAAACAGCGCGGGACCGTTACCTTCTGCGGCGGGCATATCGATATCTACGCCGCGCAGGACGGCGTCAGCGCCGCCTATGACGCGGTGATAAACGAAGACGAGGAAACCTGCGTTCTCGGCGTTTACACCGCCTCCTACTCCGACAAGGTGAACGCCGCCGAGGCCGCGGCCGAGCTCTATCTGATCGTCCCGAGCAGCGTCTACTCGACCTCGAAGGACTTTTACGCCTACTTCTACAACGAGGAAAGCGACGGAACGTGGGTCCGCTGCGTTTACAGCACGATGATCCGGAGCGGCCGGACCTCCTACTACGGGCTGCTCGTCAAGGCGCCCGCCGGCTATCAGAAGATCCTCTTCAACATTCTCCCCTCCGGCACGGCGCCGGACGGCTCCAACTACACCGCGGCGACCGGCGGGGAGACGGTCAATACCGCGATGAACGGCTATCTGATCTCCTCGGTCTCCTCGAATAAGATCAGCGGAGACTGGGTGCAGCTCTCCTCCGGCTCCGGCTCGGAGAAAACGACCTACTCCTCCAAAGGGATCAAGGCGCAGAATGAGATCACCGTAAGCGCGGGGACCGTCAGCGTTTACGCGATGGACGACGGCCTGCACGCCAACGCCGGCGAGGAGCTGGAAAACGGTAAAAAATCCACCGGCTGCGTCACCGTGACGGGCGGCAAGCTCACCGTTACCTGCGCGGACGACGGCATACACGCGGACGGAGAACTCACGATCTCCGGCGGCGAGGTAACGGTCGCCGAATCGCACGAAGGCCTGGAAGGGAACGTCATCACGATCGCCGGGGGAACGGTCTCCGTTTACGGCAAGGACGACGGGCTCAACGCCTGCAAGGGCAGCAAGACCCCGCTGATCAATATCACCGGCGGGTATCTGGAGGTCACCACGCCCTCCGGCGACACCGACGCGATCGACTCCAACGGCAACTTCACGATGTCCGGCGGGATCGCGCTGGTCCGGGGCGGCGCCTCGAACGGCGGAGTGGCCGGCTCGGTCGACGCGGACGGGACCGTCAGCGTCACGGGCGGCACGATCCTCGCCTTCGGCGGGATCTGCGAAACGCCGAAGAGCGGCTCGGTCAACACCTATCTCTCAAGCGGCGCCTCCTTCTCCGCCGGCAGCTACACCTTTGCCGACGCTTCCGGCAGCGTTATCCTCTCCTTTACCCTCCCCGCGTCCTACACCTCGGTATGGATCGCCTCGGACGCGATGGTCCTGAACCAGAGTTATTCTCTCACAAAAGACGGCTCCGCCGTTCTCACCTGGACCCAGAGCTCCGCGACCGTCGGCTCCGCCGGCAGCGGCTTCGGCGGCGGCCCCGGCGGAGGAGGCCCCGGCGGCTTCGGCGGGCGGCGCTGACAATCCGAAAATGAATTGTCAAGTGAAGTGCAACAAATTTTGAATTGAAGCGTTAAACAAATC
>CAMKAU010000108.1 GCA_946410595.1 uncultured Clostridia bacterium | reverse complement strand
AGAATTCCAGCCTTCCAAGCTGGCCGTGCGGGTCCGATTCCCGTCACCCGCTCCAGAAAACCCACGCTTATGCGTGGGTTTTCAACTAAATCCGTCCTCCGGACGGAATCAATCCTGCTCCGCAGGATGAAATCGCTTCGCGATGAAATCCGCGCTCCGCGCGGGTTTGGAGGACGGATTTGATTTCATCGTGAGCGCGCCGGGGTTTGCGGCGCGGCGAACGATTTCATCCGAGGACTCTCCGAGGATTTCACCGCGAGCAAAGCGAGCGATTTCATTTGCGTTGCTAACGTCAACTTAAGGGGATCTATGGCTGAAAATAAACTTGCCGATCTTTCGACCGATTTTGCTGTCCGGATTTTGAAACTGGCCGATGAAATCAAAGGGCATTACTCATTTGCAAATCAGCTGGAACGCAGCGGAACGAGCATCGGCGCTAATATCCGGGAAGCGAAATACGCTCACGGCAAAGCTGACTTTGTTGCAAAACTGCAGATCAGCTTGAAAGAATGTTATGAAACGGAATACTGGCTTGAAGTTGCACAAAAAGCCGGGATCATTCCCGAGGAGTCCGTCAAACCGATCCTTCACGACTGCGGCTCCCTCCGCCGGATGCTGGTCTCCTCAATCGGCACCCTGAAAGCAAACGGGGAAGAGCCCGCGGCGGGATTTTCGGAAAGTAAGAAGTAAGAGGAAAGAGTGAAGAAGTGAAAAGTTCAAACGAACGGAACAAAAACGGAGGAGTATGATGAAAAAACGGTATCTTGTTTTTGCCCTTGCGCTTGCAGCGGTCCTGCTTTTTTCCGCCTGCGCGATCGTGAACGGAGGGACAGCGAATCAGAAGAATCACTTTGTCAAGTTGAAAATGGATGAGAGCGATGAAACACCGATGGTTTTGAACGTGGATCAAATCGAATTTGTTCGCTATGGAAAAATAGAAACTAGAGAAGTGTGGGAAGTATATTTGATTCCTGCTGGTGATCGTGGAAGAGAGCATTATTCATCTGATGCGCGAATTAGAGTCTATGATCGCGAAAGCGCCGCGCGCCTCTACGAGGCAATGGGCCTGACGCTGGACTAATCCTTGCTTTCTTAAAACAAAAAGTATTCCCGGAAGACGCCTGCACGGCGTCTTCCGGGCTCTTTTTCACTCCTTCTTCCCAAACACCGCCCGGAGGGCGGTGCCCAGGGCGCGGAAGATCATTTTGAAAAAGGCGGCAAGTCCCTTTTCCATCGCTTCCTCCTCCGCGGCGGCCTCCTCTTCTCCGGGGGCCGGGCTTTGCCCGTCCTCTCCGTCCGGCGGGGCGTCCGGCTTTCCGTCCGGGGCGTTCCCGCCCGGCGGGGTCTCCCCCGCCGGGGGATCGCTCTGCGGCGGCGCGGCGGGATCGCCGCTTCCGCCGTCTCCGTCCGGCGCGTCCGGGTCCTGCGGGGCGCCTTCCGTCCCGCTCCCGACGGGGATCAGGTCGGAAGCGGCGACGGCGGAGTCGATCGCCATTGCGCCGTCCGCCGACCGGTCGATCACAACGCGATCCCCGCTCACCTCCTTCACGATCCACGTTTTTTCAAGCACCGCGTCCGGCACGGGGATCTCCGTCCCGTAGTAGCGGGCGCCCGGCCGGATCCGCACGGTCTCTCCCGGCCGGATCGTGACCGGCAGCGTAAAATACCCGTAGTCGTTGTCCACCTCCCCGGCGATCCCCTCCACCCGCGTGACCCCCTGCTGCCAGATCTGATAGGCAAAGTCGCGCTCCGGCCGGTCGCTTTCCCCGCCCTCGTACCAGCAGGCCAGCCAGATCGGGTAGGAGCGGAGCCGGTCAAAGTCGTAGCAGGAGGCGATAAAGTCGTTGTTGGTATAGAGCATCGGTCGGTAGCCGCGTTCGGCGAGACGTTCAAAAAACGCGATCACCGCGTCGGTCAGTTTTTCCTTGCCCATCTGCCGGTGCGCCTCCGTCTCCACGTCGAGCGCCGCCCACAGAGCGATCTTCTCCCGGTAGGGATCCATCGCGTCCGCAAAATGATCCGCCTCCGCGATCACGTCCTCCCGGTCGGTCGCCCGCAGGTAGTGATAGGTCCCGCAGACCAGCCCGGCGCCGCTCGCGCCGGCGACGTTTCCGGCAAAGAGCGGATCGGCGCCGCTCCCCTCCGTCGCCTTGATCATCGCAAACCGGACGCCGGCCGCTCCGACCGCCGCCCAGTCGATCTCCCCCTGCCAGCGGGATACGTCGATCCCTCTCATCGTTTCTCTCCTTTCCCGGTCCCGCCGCGCGGGTCCCTCGTTACAGGATATGCGCGCCGGAGAAAAACGCTTGACATGTTCCGCCGTCCGGCGTATAATGTAAGAAAAATAAGAAAAATAAGAAGAGGAGGACGCCGTGAAAAAGAGCGAAGAAGGCAAGTTCATCGTCAGCGTCAAGGTGGGGCCGAAGGGTCAGATCACGATCCCGGCCGAGGCGCGGCGTACGTTCGATATCAAAGAGGGGGAAACCATGATGGTGATGGGAGACCCCGCGCGGGGGATGGCGATCGTCAAGGCGACGGAGTTTTACCGGCTGATGGGAGGCGTGTTTGATGACGGCGATCAAAGCAAGTAAACTCAGAAAGGAATACGGCGCGCTCGCCGCCGTGGACGACCTCGATCTGGAGATCGGGGAAGGGGAGCTGTTCTCGCTTTTGGGGGTGAACGGCGCCGGCAAGACGACGACGGTCAAGATGCTCTCCACCCTGCTCCGCCCCACCGGGGGAGAGGCGTGGATCTGCGGCCGCTCGGTGCTGACGGAGCGGGAGGAGGTCAAAGCGCTGCTCGATATTTCGATGCAGGAGACCGCGGTCGCGCGGAAGCTGACCGTGGAGGAGAATATCGCCTTTTACGCCGCGCTGAACGGACAGACGAAAGAGGAAGCGGAGATGACGAAGCGCCGCCTCTACGACGCCTTCGGGCTCGGGGCGGTCGCGGGGAAGCGGGCCGCCTCTCTCTCCGGCGGCTGGCAGCGGAAGCTCTCCGTTGCGCTGGCGCTGGTCTCGCAGCCGAAGGTCCTTTTCCTCGACGAGCCGACGCTGGGGCTCGACGTGATCGCGCGCCGGGAGCTCTGGCAGACGATCCGCTCTCTGAAAGGGAAGATGACGATCGTTTTAACCACCCACTATATGGAGGAAGCGGAGGCGCTCTCCGACCGGATCGGGATCATGAAGGGCGGACGGCTCTTGTTCGTCGGGACAAAGGAGGAGCT
>CAMKAU010000107.1 GCA_946410595.1 uncultured Clostridia bacterium | reverse complement strand
TGCTTTTCTTCAGAAAAGCAGGAGCCCGTTGTCTTTCTCTATTCATCATTTTCCGGCGGGAGACATATATAATATAAAGGAAGAAAACCGATCGCGGAGACGCGGGAGATTTTTCTCTCCGGCGGCGGGGAAGGGCTCTTGAAGAGCGGAAAAAAGTGGGTAAAAATAACCAAAAATGGCGATATTTTTTGTGTGTTCACAAAAAGTTCACAAAAATACTCTTTTCAGTTCACAACTTACCGATAGAATAGCAAGCCCGTGCGGCGGAAAACCGCGATTTTTCGACCGGCCCGGATTTCGGGCTTTTCCACGGTACTTTTTTGCGCCGGACTGCATAAAAAAGCAAAACCGGCGAAATCATCTGTTACCGAACTTCCGAAAGGAGACGATATGATCCACGGCACGACCGGGCTTTTCCGGCGGACGCTCTTTTTGCCGCTTTTTCTGGCGGCGGCGCTTCTTGTGTGCGCGACCGGCGTCTTCGCCAAGCCCGTCAACCTGATTCCCGTTTACAGCGGGGACGTTCTCCAGCCGTATTACGGCAGGATCGAAAACGGCGCCGTCTATCTTCCGTTTGCGGCGTTCGCCGCCGCGAACGGCACGCCGGAGCTGGCCGAGGGCGGCTCAGACGGTCTGTCCGCGCTGCGGGCGAGCGGGGAGGAGCTTTCCGTTTCCGTTTACCCGGGGCAGGCGTTCCTGTCCTCCGGCGGCCGCTATTTTTACGCGCAGGGCCTCCCCGCGGAGGAGCGGGACGGCGTTTTGTACGTTCCCGCGCGGCTTTTGTGCCCCGCGTACGGTCTGCAGCCCGTTTTTGACGAAAAAGAGATGACGCTCACGCTCGTGCGCGAGTACCGCCCCGCCGCCTCCGGCGAGGAGAGCTACGACGAGGAGTCGCTTTACTGGCTTTCGCATATCATTTACGCGGAGGCGGGGATCGGCGAGCCGTTTGACGGGATGATCGCCGTCGGGAACGTCGTTCTCAACCGGGTGCGCGACCTTTCGGCGCCGAACACGATCAAGGAGGTCGTCTTTGACAACCGCTTCGGCATTCAGTTCAGCCCGGCCTATACGCCCGTGATCTACGAGGAGCCGACCGAGCTTGCCGTGATCGCCGCCAAGATCTGCCTGGAGGGGTATTCGATCGACCCCGATATCCTCTTTTTCTACTCGCCGCGCTACGTTACGGCGGAATGGATCGAAACGACCCGGCTCTACAAGTTTACGATCGGCAACCACCGTTTTTTTGCGTAACAAAGCCGCCGCGGACGGCGACCCCGCGTTTTCCTCCCGGAAAACGCGGGTTTTTTTGCATTTCTTGGCTTTTTTCTCCGGCGGGAGGGTTTTTGTTGCTTTTTTCCGTCTTGGCAAGTATAATGAATTTGTATCACTATCCAATAAAACCGTAAAAAACGGGGGGATTTTTATGAAAAAAGTCTTACTTCTCCTCTTAACGGCGGCGGCATTCTCCGCATTCCAACGACCTCTGCATCCGCTACGCGAGCAACTTCAACTCGCCGCTCTTCACCGCGCTCATTCAGGACGGCACCTTTGACGCGAACGCCCTCCGCGGCACCGAGATCATGATGGACGCCCTCGCGCGCGTGAGAGAGACCGGCCTGCGCTCCGCGCCCTATTATTCCGCCTCCACGGCGCCGACCACCACCACCACCTACTCCGGCATCCGCGGCTCGTACGCCTTTTTGGTGGAAACGATGCGCATCTGGACCGGCACGGAACGCTACGCCCGCGCGGTCTTCGGCATGGAGCAGGGACTGAAGGCGCTGATCGCCGAGGTGATCGAAGCGGACGGCGCGCTCGCGCAGGACGTGTACGCGAACCGTACCCGCGTCGCCGCGACCACCGTCTACGACGAAAACAACCTCTTCGCCGGCAAGCACGCCTCCAGCGGGATCCACCGGGTGTACGCCCCCCGCCCGACGATCTTCGTTTCGGGCGTGTGGAAGGACGAGGACGCGGTCAAGGCGTTCAATCTGACGGACACCCTCTCGGATATGATCATCCTGCCCACCGCCTACGTCGTTTCCGCGGACGCCGAAAAGATCGACGAGGTGCTGGAGATCCTCGATCTTCAGGGCATCCCCTATACCAAGCTGAAGGCGGGCGCCGCGATGACCCTCCGCCGGTACAGCGGCGGCTACGAGAACACGGTGATCGGCGCGGCGGAGGAAGTGACCTTCGAGAACGGCGCCTACGCCGTTACGATGAACAACAGCGACGCGTACCTGATCGCCTACCTCTTCGAGCCGAACAGCCACCGGTTTACAAACGAGCAGGATCACCAGATCAGCTTTGAGCACATGGGCAAGCTCACCGACGCGGACGGACTCTACCGCTCGGAAGAGGATAACGTCTATCTGACCGTCGAGGCGCTCAAAGACGCTCCGGCCGTCCTCGCCTTCACCCTCTTCTCCCGCACCGCGGAAGACGACGCGACCGTCCGGCTCTATCCCGCCTCGCTTTCCGACGATGAGATCCGCGCGGATCTCGCCTCCGGCTCCCTCGCCCTCGCCGCCGAGGCGCAGAAGGGCGAGGTCGTCTCCGGCAAAAACGGCTACACTCAGAGCGTGACCTTTACCGCCGCCGCGGGCGAATACAAGCTGGCGGCCGCCAAACCGGGCGGGCACGCCCCGCGCGTTCTCACCGTTACCCTTGAGGGGGATCTCGATCTCGGCGAGGTCCGGCTCCTCCTCTACGGCGACGCAAACGACGACGGCGCCGTCAACGCAAAAGACGCCCTCCAGATCACCCGCTATACCGCGGAGAAAAGCTCGGTCTTCGGTTCGACCGAAGACGCCGGGTGGGAGAGCTACCGGCTCTTTGCCGCCGCGGTCGCCTCCGACGGGACCAGGACCGTCCCGAACGAGCAGGACGCGCTCCGGATCGCCGCTTACGCCGTCGGCAAGGTCTCCGTCATCGCCGCCTTTGGCTGACTCGCCGTCTTTCTGATCCTCCGGATCCGGAAAAAGAGAAAGGCGCGCCGCCCGTCCGATAAGGAGCGGCAGCGAAGCGACTGACCCGCTCACACCGCCGGGAAAAGTCCCTTCGTTCCGGCGCAAAAACCGGGCGGCTCCCCGAAACCAAACAAAAAAAGCGGGCTGATTTGCAAGGTGTCCTAAAGGACAGTTTATGAAAAACCGACTGAAGTAAGTAAGGATCGTTCCTGCCTTCAGTCGGTTTTTGTCGCATATCGGTACAAGCAGGACGTTTGTGTGCCAAACGTCCGGAAAAAGTGATGTTTGCCCTGCGGGCAAATGATGCAGTTCGCTTTGCGAACAATGATGTTTTGCGGCTTTGCCGCAAAATGATGTGATGTGTTCCGCTCACGCGCCGAAGGCGCACATCATGCCCGAAGGGCGCATCATTCGGCGCAGCCGTACATCACGTTCCGC
>CAMKAU010000106.1 GCA_946410595.1 uncultured Clostridia bacterium | reverse complement strand
TTTCGCGTTATCGTAAAGCGCGATCGCGTCCATCAGGCCCGCCATACTCGTGGGGCGCATCGCGCTCGGCGCGTCCATCAGGGGCGTGTCTCCCATGAAGGTCTTGATATAATTCTGGCTGCCGCTGTCCTCGTTGCGCTGGAAAGCGGTGATCGGCGCGTCGTCCCCGCCCACCTCCTTCCAGTTGGTGATCTTTCCGCTGTAAATATCCCGCAGCTCTTGCTGCGTGAGGGCGCTAACCGGGTTTTCCGCGTTGAGGACGAAGACGAACGCCTCCTTGGAGATCGCGTACTGCTCGATCGTCACACCGGCGTTCTTAGCCTGTTCTTCCTGCTCCGGCGAGACAGGGACAGAAAAGATCAGATCCTTGCTTTTGTTGATCAGATGCCCGAAAGAGGCGTGCGTGCTGCTGTGGATGACCGTGGCGTATTCCGCGATCCCGCCGATCGCGGCGCGCAGCGCCTTATCAAGCGGGAGGGTAGAAGTGGATCCGTCAGTCTCCGGAAACGTCTCGCGGAGGAACTTTTCCAGCTCCTCGGCGCTCGCCTCGGAAAAGTTGAGCGGCTCCGGCGTTCCGGTCGTTACGGGCGGCTGCGTGACCGGCTCCGTCTCCGGCTGCACCGACGTCGCGTCGGCAGGCGGCCGAGTATCCGACCGCGGGGCCGTCGTATCTCCGGGCGCCGCCGATCGGGTACAGGAAACAAGCAGCGCCGCCGCAAGGCAGAAGGAGAGAATCTTTTTCATACAGGCTCCTTTCGTATGATCGAAACGGTTTACCTTCAAGTTCATTCTATCACGCGCGGTATTCCTTATCAAGGAAACCGCCTCCCGGGTCGCGGCGCCGATTTCGCCGTCCTCTCCGCCGATCCCCTTGCGGTATGCCCGGAGGACCTGCGCTCGCCGCGCGTGGAAGCAGCACTCAAAGCGGGCAAAAGAATATTTGCCGCCGGATAAGGATTTTTCCCTTTCCGCGCGTATAAGGAATAAAAGGAGGGTTTCGATATGAAAAAAAGAAAACTGAGCGTTCTTGTTTTCGCGCTTCTTCTGCTTCTTTCCGCCTGCGTCGGGAAGGAAAAATCGGTCGGCACAGACCCGCTCACCGACGCCGTTCCGACCGAGTCGGTGTTCGACACGACCGAACCGATTACAACGCCAAAGGAAACGGAAACGGCTCCGGTCACGACAAAACCGGAGGAAACGGTAACAACCCCGACAGAGACCGAGCCGACGACAACAAAGCCGGAGGAAACAGAGACAACGCCGGCGTCAACCGATCCGATCCGGGGAGAGATCCCCGCCGATCCCGCCGCCAAGATCGCTCTTTCTCTTGACTGGGTCGCAGATCCTCTCTCGACGGACCGCTACAAAATCACCGTGATCCTCTATCTGAACTCCTATTCCGTTTTCGTAGGGGAACGCGATGATGGCGAGCTGTCCATCGGCACAAACCGCAAATCATTTCACAGCGATAAGATCGACTACGAGGATGACAAAAAAGTGAAGACCGCGTTGACAGAATATACCTTTGAGCATACGGTCTCCGGAACGGACGCCCGCTCTCTGCCGGTCAGCGCCTCCTGGTATTTCGGCGGCGTTTATGCCGAGACGCCGGTCGACCGGCTCTCACTTGACGGGATGATCCGTCTCGATCAGCCGGCAAGCTAACGCGATCCGTAAAAAACCAAGGGATGAAAACAAAAAAACTTTCTGCGCTCCTGTTTGCGCTTATGTTGATTTTTTCCGCCTGCAAGGCAGGGCCGGAGACGGGGCGGGACGGCGAAAAAACGGTACCCACGGACTTTTCGTTCTATTTCCGTTTCGACGTGCACGGGATCAGCTCCTACGAGAGCGAAAGCGGGCTGCTTATCAAGACGACCGACGCGACAGACCCCTCCCGCTACCGCGCGACGCACGTTCTGACGGAGGCGGAGCGCGGGGAGATCGGCGCGCTGCTTGCCTCGCTGGATCTTTCCTCCTACCCCGACCGGTACGACCCCTTCAACGCGCCGGATGCGGAGGTGAAGCGGATGACCTCGCCCGATCAGACGATCGTCCTCTCGGTCACGACACCCGACTTTTCCCGAACGGTGACCTGCCAAAACGTCTGCCTCGGCGCGAGTCCGGAAAGCGGTTACGACGAGGCGGCGCGGCGGTTCCTCTCCGTCTGCGCCCGGCTGAAGGAGATCCTGACCTCCACCGAGGAGTGGAAAAAACTGCCGGACTACGAGTTCTATTACGACTGAAAAAGAGAAAAACCACCCGCCTCCGTCCGCCGTCCGTTTTGCCGGACCGGGAGAGAGCGGGTGGTTTTTTTCGCTTTGTCAGATCGGGCGGGAGAAAAGAAGGGTGAGCGCCTGCCAGATCCTGTCGCAGGAGGAAACCGACATCCGCTCGCGCGGGGTGTGGACGTCCGGGATGTCGGCGCCGAGAGAGATGATATCGAGGCGCGGGAGCTCCTCCTTGAAGATGCCGCACTCGAGCCCCGCGTGGATCCCGCAGACCTTCGGCCGGCGGCCGGCGACCTGTTCGTAAGCGTCGGCGTACGCGGCGCAGAGCTTGCTGCCGGGAAGGTAGTCCCACGCGGGATAGCGGGAGCGGACCTCCATCTCCGCGCCATAGGAAACGCAGAGCATCTCGATCACATAGAGGAGATTGTCGAGCTTCTTTTTGGCGGCGCTGCGGGCGAGGAGCGCGATCTGCACGTCCTCCTCCCCGGTATTCACGATCCCGACGTTGCAGCTCGTTTCCACCGTGTCGATCTCCTCGTTTTTCTCCAGAACGCCGTACGGGAGAAGGGAGAGAAAATCGAAGAGCAGGCGGCTGTCCTTGCGGGAGAACATCCTCTCCGGCGCGGCAACGCGCTCGATAAGGAAGGTCATCTCCGCGTCGGCGGGGGTAAGGGCGCTTCGCAGCGCTTTTGCGGCTTCTTCCGCCGCCCGGCGGGCGGCCGCCGCGTCGGTGACCGCGATCACGGCGGAGGCGGAGCGGGGAATGGCGTTATCCTTGCTGCCGCCGGAGAAGGACGCGAGGTTGACGCGGGTCGCGTCCGCGACCTTCAAAAGCAGCGAAGCAAGCTCCCTGACGGCGTTTTTGCGCCCGAGGTGGATATCCGCGCCGGAATGTCCGCCGGCGAGGCCGGAGAGCGTCAGTTTGAGCGCGGCGCCGTCAAAATCCATGCGGGAAAAGCGCTCGACAAGGTCGATATGCGCGCCGCCCGCGCAGGAAACGAGGATCTCTTTTTCGTCCTCCGAGTCCAGATTGACAAGATACTGTGCCGTGACCTGCGAGCAGTCAAACGCCTGCGCGCCGCCGAGCCCGACCTCCTCGTCGGTGGTGAAAAGCAGCTCGAGCTTCGGGTGGGAGGGAAACGCCCCGGAAGCGGCGGCGAGCATCACGGCGACGGCAAAGCCGTCGTCCCCGCCGAGGGTGGTACCGGTCCCCTTGAGCCAGT
>CAMKAU010000105.1 GCA_946410595.1 uncultured Clostridia bacterium | reverse complement strand
ACAGCCGCGTCGACCTGCGCACCGAGTGGCTGCTCGCGGAATGTGAAGAGAGAAACGTTCCGCTGCTCTGGAGCCATACGACCATGAGCGACGAAAACGGCCAGCTCATCGCCGCCTACAACGCCGACCACCTCGACGGGATCCATCTCAATACCGCCGGTTTCCGCGCCGTTCTCTCCTTTGTCCGCACCCATCCCGTAACCTGAACGATAGGAGAACAAAATGAAAAAGATCCTTGTGTCCGCCCTTTCGGCGCTTCTTCTCGTTTCTCTCTTTTCCTGCTCCGCCGCTCCGTCCTACAGAACCGACGTCGCGGTCCAAACGCTCGCGGCCGCGGCGGAACCGGCGATCTCGCAGGCGTCCAACCTTGCAAACGCTTCCGACGAGTATCTGGAGTTTTTCCTTGAGGTCGATCCCGCCCTCTATGACGACGCGATCGTCCGCACCCCGGCGGGCGCCCTTTCGATCGACGAATACGCGATCTTCCGCGCGAAAAGCGAGGCGGACGCCGCCGCGATCCGCGCCGCGCTGGAAACCTACCTTACCGGTCGCCGCTCCTCCTGGGACGGGCGCTACAACGCCTCGGAAAAGCCGAAGCTCGACAACGCAAAGTGCTTTACCTACGGCAGCTACGTCGGCTACACGATCCTCTCGCAAAGCGAAGAGAGCGCCTTCCTTTCCGCGCTTGAAAACGCGCTGCGCGGCTGACCTGTACAAACCGATAAAAAAGATGACCGGCAAGCGGTCATCTTTTTTTGTTTTTCTCAAGCTTTGATCTTCCCCTCGATCTCCGTCAGTCCCTCGTCGAAGAGAGACCAGTCCGGGTGCCAGCGCAGGTTTTCCAGCCGGAACGCGCAGGGCCAGGAAGCGAGCCACTGGGACGGCATAAAGGGCGGCACGGTGTGCCGGCCCCAGCGGGTGTGGAAGATCGCCTCGTCCTGCGAGCCGGCGGGACGCAGACGGCCGTTGACGTAAAGCGTTCCGTCCGAGATCCCCTGGCAGGCGTTGCACCAGAAGGCGATCGCGCGCTCCCGCCACTGAACGAAACCGGTCAGCTCGTAGAGCTTCATAAAGGAAAGCACGTCGCGCAGGGCGTACTGGTCAAGCGCCTGATGCGGGGTCGAAACGCTCGTTGCGCCGAAGGTGTCGTATTCCAGTTTGCGGATCGGGGAATCCTCCGGATAGTCGACCGTAAAGTGCATCATCCAGGTACATAGATACCACGCGATCTTTTCGGCGCGCTCGAGATACGACTTCTCGCCCGTCGCTTCGAAAAGCGCCAGCGCGTCGCGCAGCAAGGGAGACGCGGACTCCTTGTCTATGCTGTAGGTATCGAGGGCGCCGGCGGTCGTGAATCCGTCGCGCTCCAGCCCTTCGCAATAAAAGTCAAACGCGCGGGCCGCGGCGTCGAGATACTTTTTCTCCCGCGTTCTTCTGTACGCGTTCACGAGCGGAAGGATCAGAAAGCAGCCGATCGTTCCTTTTTTGGAGAGGACGTTCCCCTCGTTGTCCCAGGACTTGGCAAAGCATCCGTTCTCGTCCTGACTTTCCAGCGCGAAATCGCAGGTGCGGAGCGCCGCTTTCAGGTATTCCGGGCGGTCGATCCCGATGGTTTTCAGAAGATCGTACGCTTCAAAGTATCCTTCCGCGCCGGTGCCGAGGTTGCAGGCGTCGCTGCCGGGGACTCTGTTCCGGTCCGGCCGGGGGCGTCCGATCATGTGGGAGAGGATCCCCTCCAGCCGTCCTTCCGGGAACTCCCACGGGTCGATATCGTCTTTCGTCATCGTCTCAAGCGGGAGATCGTAGATGGGGTCGGTATCCCGTCCGTACATCTTGTGCGCCACGATGAAACAGTCGCTGGTCAGTCCGTATTTGAGCCAGCCGTCCAAAACCGCAAGACCGATATCCAGATTCTCTTTGTCGCCGCTTTGGATGTAATCCTCGATGAACGCCGCGGCAAAGGAAGCGTTCTGCCCGACCCAGCCGAGCTCGTAGCCGTGTTCGGACTTCTGATACCCGTTCAGCTTCGGGATCCAATGCGCGCCGCTGGTAAAGCCGACGAACCCGTCCTTCTCCTTTTGCAGTAAGTACCGCGCGTAGGCGATGGAAAGGCGGTAAAGCTCCTTCGCGCTTTTCGGCGGCCTGATCGGGTGGCCGTAATAGCGCCACGCAAAATCGAGCAGCCCTTTGTAGCGGTGCCGCGTTCCGTCCGAGAGCGAGGCGTAGAGGATCCCCTCAAAGTCGCACCGCGGCTCCATCGTTCCCTCGAACGGCTCGCCCCAGAAATGCCGGTGAAGGGTCTTGGGTTTTTCCTCTTCCGGGAAGATCAGGACGTGCTTTTCGCCCTCTTCCGTTTTATACAGCGAGCAGGCGGAATTGCCGTTCGGCTCCGCCATCAGAGCGATGCTGATCCCGTCGTTTTCGCTGTACGTGCAGGCGGGGATCGTCACGCGGTGGGACGCCCAGCTCCACGGGGTGCCGTCCTCCGCGCGGTCGCCGACGTATTCCGGCGTTTTCCCCCATCCGTTGCCGTTATAGCTGACGGCGGGGACCATCGTAAAGGTCGGAGCTCCGAGCAACAAGACCTCCATCCGCATCCGGTCGACGGGCTTTGCGGTATGCCGGCGCCATCTCCACGCGCCGTCCTCCAGCTTTTCAAAGCTGTCCTCGGCGCCTTCCGCAGGCAGGATCAAAGCGTAGATTTTTCCGTTTTCCGCCAGCGCGTACCCGTTTTCTGACTTGATGATCTCAATCATAGCAGCCCCCTCGCACTCTTTTTTCAGTTTCGGCAAAACGCCGTTTGCCGCTCAGCGCGGCAGATCGCGGAAATGAAACGACCGGCTCCCGTTTGCGTATTCGCCCACGGTTTGCCCGTTTCCTTCAATGAGATACTTATAGGTAAGAAGCCCTTCCACACCGACGGGACCTCTTGCGTGGATCTTCGAGGTACTGATCCCCACCTCCGCGCCGAAGCCGTAACGGTAGCCGTCGGCAAAGCGGGTGGAGCAGTTGCGGTAGACGCCGGCGGAATCCACAAGGCGGAAAAACCGCTCGGCCGTCCGGTCGTCCTCGGTCAGGATCGCGTCGGTGTGATGACTGCCGAAACGGTTGATATGCCCGATCGCCTCGTCGACGTCCGCGACGAGCTTTACGGCGAGCGTGAGATCGGAAAACTCACGGCCGAAGTCGTCCTCTCCCGCCTGCTCGCAGGAAAGGATCGCGGCGGCCTCCGGCGTTCCGAGAAGGCGGATCCTTTTTCCGCTTTCCGCTTCGAACGCGCGGATCCGTTCGGTCAGGATTGCAAAAAACGCGGGAGCGACCGTCCGGGAAACAAGCAGCGTTTCCACCGCGTTGCAGGCGGCGGGATACTGGGTTTTCGCGTCAAGGACGATCTTTGCCGCTTGGGCAAGATCTGCGGCGGCGTCCACGTAGATATGGCAGACACCGGCGGCGTGCCCCAGAACGGGGATGCGGGTGTGATCCATAATATAGCGGACAAAGGCGTTCGATCCCCGCGGGATGAGAAGATCGACCCACCCGTCGCACGCAAGCAGTTCGCCGATTTCCTCGCGCGTCTCGGCGAGGGCGTACGCCGCCTCGGGAAAACCGGCGGACAGAGCCGCCTGCCGCATCAAGGAAAAGAGGATGCGGTTGGTATGGAGCGCCTCGCTTCC
>CAMKAU010000104.1 GCA_946410595.1 uncultured Clostridia bacterium | reverse complement strand
TACAAGAGAAACCGTGTTCCCGTTATATTGTAGGGCAGGGGCTTGCTCCTGCCGCCACGCTTTGTTTTCTCTGTACGGAATGTTCGCACCTTTGCCTCCCTCCATGAGGGCCCGAATCCCCAAAAGGTCCTCCGGACCTTCCCGGGGACCCCGATGGGCCGGGGGACCGCTTGCGGTGGAAGGATTGTCGAACGGATGATGCCGATCGGAACGGAGCGGTAATTTTTTCTTTTTTACAATCCTTCAGTCAGCTCCTTTACCGCAAGGGAACCAAAGAAAAAGGGACCGAAAAGCGGCAGAAACCCCTCCGCCGCGCAGCATACGTGGGAAAATAAGATAAAAAAACAAAAAAAGGGGCTTGTATTACGGCGGGGGTTGTATTATAATAAAACCATACTAAAGGGGGTATTCCATGAAAAGAAAGGAAAATATTATGAAAAAGACACTGGCGCTTCTTCTCAGCGCGCTTCTCGTGTTCGCGCTCGTGCCCGTCGCCGCGCTTTCCGTTTTTGCGGATGATGAGCCCGCTAAGATCACCGTTCCGGACCGGCCGACGCTCACCTCCGACAAGGTGTTCTATATGTCCTTCGGCGGAGACAACGCCAAAGACGGACTGACCAAGAGTACGCCGAAAAAGACCTGGGGCGCTGTTACCGAAAACGGCATCGCCTCGCTTCTTACCGAAGGCGGCACGGTCGTCGCGGTCGGCAAGGCCTACGTCGGCACCACCTATACCTTGCCGGATAACGGCGGCAACACCATCCTCTTCACCGCGAAGGACGTGGACGACACCAACTATTTAGACGCTGCGACCGAGTTCGGTACGATCGTGGGTTACAAAGGCAAAGCCGCCCACGTCTTCACTCTGACCGGCAACGTGATCTTCAAGGATATCGGACTTCTCAACCGCAGCTCCGCCGCCACGGAAGACACCTTCACCTTTGAGGTGGCAGAGGGCGCCAAGGTGGTCGTGGGGACCGGCGTTGTGTTCCTGAACGTTGAAGGCGGTTACGCCGTTCCGAAGCTGGTTGTGGACGAGGGCGGTATCGCCTACCTCGACGTGGTCGGCTTCTCCTCCTACACCGGCAAGGGCACCATCATCGTGAACAACGATCTGGCTCAGCAGATCAACGTTGCGGAAGTCTTCGCGGGCTTTGGCGGCATCGTCGCGAACGAGGCCGGCACCGTCCTTCTCGGTTCTACCGGCGGAGATCCGGCTCCCGGCGGAGATCCCACTCCCGCTCCCGCGACCGGCAGCGCGACCGTTGTCATCGCCGCCGTCGCTCTCCTCGCTTCCTTCGGCGCCGTCGTCGCTCTGAAGAAGAGAGAAGAAAGATAAGTTTTTACCTGTAAAAAACCCGCCCGGACGGCTCCGCCGCCCGGGCGGCTTTTTTTTGCCGACCGTCGGGCGACGAGCGGCAGAGCAGTTTGCTTCCTCGGCGGAGGGAGCCGACAGATCCGCGAAAGAGAATGGGTAAAAAGAACAAAAAAACAGAAAAAAGGGGTTGTATTTATAGACGGGTTGTATTATAATAGAAGCGTAAAAAAAGGGGTTTCCCCTAAAAGAAAGGAAAAAACCATGAAAAAGATATTGGCGCTTCTCCTTTGCGCTCTGCTCACGCTCGCGCTCGTGCCTTTCGCAGCGCTTCCCGCTTTCGCGGACGAACCCTTGACGGTCGTCTACGTGAAGACGGGCGGAACCGGCGACGGCACCTCTGCCGAAAGTCCTGTCGGCATGATCTCCAAGGCGTACGATAAGCTTGATCTTACGAAAGACTGCACCGTCGTCGTCTGCGGAGCCCTCGACATCGCCGGGACGTTCGTCCGCAGCGCCTCCTACACCGGCTCCGTGACGATCACGTCGACCTACGGCGGCGTTGACTACGCCGCGACGGCCGGTGCGCAGATCAACGCGCCCAAAGCGCGGTTTGTCTGCTACGGCGATACCACTTTTGAAAACGTCAAGATCAAAATGAACGGTGATTTCTGGCTCGTGGTCGCACAGGACTATCATCTCGTCGTCGGCAACGGCGTTACCGTGGAAACGACGAAAGAAGCGACCACCGGCAAAGGCATTGCCGCCGCGTTCTCGATCCTCGCGGGCTATCAGAGTACCGAGTATCTCGGAAAAGACAACGCCGTAAGCGCGGGCAACGCGAAGGTGGAAGTTTATTCCGGCGAGAAGATCCTGATCGTCGCGGGCAACCGCTTGACCGCGGGCTCCGTGCGCTCCGGCGCCGTTGACGTCACCGTCGGCGGGACCGCGCAGGTCGGCGCGATCTACCTCACCTCCGTTAACAAGCAGAATATGAAGGACGGCGATATCACCGTTACCGTCAAGGACAGCGCCAACGTGGAGCTCGTCGGCGCGGCGCTTGACAAGGGCAGCGTTGCCAACAGTCTCACCGTGAACTGGCTCGGCGGCACAATCGGCGACCTCCGCCTGATCAACGGCTATAACATCGCGACGTTCCCGGGCTCCAACCCCGAGAACTACACGCATGAATCGGTCCTGACCACCTACACGAACGGCACCAAGCTGATCTACAATGACGCTACCGAAGCCGCCGCGAACTTCACGACGGTTTCCGGTCTGTTCGACGCGAAGGAAAAAGCCGGCTCAGCCAAGATCGAGGTCCCGACCCGTCCGACTCTGGAGAACACCACGGATAAGACCTACCTCGCCTACGATATCCCCGCGGGTCTCGGCGATGATATCAAGGCGCTTCACGTCAAAGACAGCAAAAATCACGGTTATTATGATCTTGCCAGCGCGGCTCTGACAAGCGGCGGCACGATCGTTGTGACGCAGAAGGCGCTCTTCTCCTTCAGTATGAGCGACACCCGCAATACCATCGACGGCACGAAGGGTACCGTTCTCGTAACCGCTCAAGACGGCGAAACGAACTATATCAATACCGCTACCGACACGAAAGAGACCGGTATCCTCCTCGGCAACAACAACTTCAAAGAGGCAAACTGGAGCAAGGTGGACTACCTCCGTGTTGCCGGCGACGTGATCTTCGATCATATCGTGTTCTTCAACCGTGCTCACAAGAACGCCGACGGCAATCTGGCTCCGATGGACGAACCGAACACCGTCCTCGCTCTCGCGGGCTCCAGGGTCGTGATCGGCTCCGGCGCGCAGTTCCTCTCCCGCGAAAAGTCCGGCGATACTCCGCTCAACCTCCCGAACATGGCGCTTGCTACCGAAGAGGGATCCGTGGTCTTCCTTGACACGCTCGGGTTCTCCAAATACACCGGCAAGGGCACCATCATCGTCAGCGAGGACGTGATCCCCGATATCACGCCGGACACCTTTGCGGGCTTCGAGGGGATCGTCGCGGACAAAGAGGGCAACGTTCTCTTCGGAACGGCTCCCGCTAACCCGACCCCGACCCCGACCCCGACTCCCGCTCCCGCGACCGGCAGCGCGACCGTCGTCGCCGCCGCCTGCGCGATCCTCGCTTCCTTCGGCGCCATCGTCGCTCTGAAGAAGAGAGAGGAAAGATAACTCTACTGTGATAAAAAAGCCGCTCCGCTTTGCGGGGCGGCTTTTTTTGTCCTGCGAAAACCACGCGATAGTCGCGTGGTTAAAAAGAGGTTAACCGGTGAGGAAAAAACCTCCGATTGTGATAGAATAAGGAAGGCCTGCCAGCCAACCGAAAGAAACACAATCGGAGGTTTTTTGGATGAAGAAAGAGAATTTAGATGTAAGTAGTTTAGCACACACGAAATGGAATTGCAAGTATCATATCGTATTTGCGCCAAAAT
>CAMKAU010000103.1 GCA_946410595.1 uncultured Clostridia bacterium | reverse complement strand
AGTAGGTGCCTGCTTTTCTTCAGAAAAGCAGGTCCTTTTCTTCAGAAAAGGAAGATTTTTATTTCCTCAAATTCACGATAAAGTACTGGATCCCGGAGCCGAGGGTGGTCACGGAGACGACGGCGAGGAAGAGGTAGGAAAAGAGCCGGTCGGGGGTACCGAGGAAGGGGGCGAGGAGGACGGGATCGAGCAGAAAGACGCAGACGGCGACCATCTGGGAGACGGTTTTCACCTTCCCGAAGAGGGAAGCGGAGACGACCTTTCCCTCCCGGCCGGCGAGCAGAAGCCGGAGGGAGGTAACGGAAAACTCCCGGAAGAGGACGAGGAAGACGACCCAGACGAGGAGGGCGCCGAAGAGGGTATCGGCTGTTACGGCGAGGATGGCGACGAAGGCGCCGAGGATGAGGATCTTATCGGCGACGGGGTCGAGGAACTTGCCGAAATCGGTGACCATGTGGTATTTCCGGGCGATATGCCCGTCGAGCAGATCGGTAAAGGAGATGAGCAGAAACACGCCGGCGGCGACGAGGCGGGAGCCGAGCGTTTCCGGGTAGTAGAGGATCAGCGCCATACAGACGGGGACGAGGATGATCCGCAGCATCGTGAGGACGTTGGGGAGGTTCAGGTATTTTTTCTTCATGACCGCTCCTTTCACAAGAGGGAAACGTTTCTGCCGATGAGGTCATAGTCCTCGGCCTCTTCTATTGTAACGTCAACGAAGCGCGGATACGCGAGTTTTTTGTCGGACCGGAAAAAGACTTTTCCGTCCACGTCGGGGGCGTCGCCCTCGCTGCGGCCGACGTAGACGCCGGCGGGAATATCAAACCCCTCGCAGAGAACGCGCAGGGTCTTTCCGACAAAGGTTTTGCCGCGTTTTGCCGAAACGCCGAGCTGGATCCGCATCACCTCGTCGTAGCGGTCCTGTTTTTCCTGCTCGGAGATCTGGTCGGGGAAGGCGGCGGCGGGGGTGTTCTCCTCGGGGGAGTAGGAAAAAGCGCCGAGGCGGTCGAACTTTGTCTCTTTCACAAAGCGGCAGAGGGCGCGGAAATCCTCCTCCGTTTCCCCGGGGAAGCCGACCATCACGGTGGTGCGGAGGGTGATACCGGGGATGGCGGCGCGCAGACGGGAAACGGCGGAGCGGATTACGTCCGAGCCGCCGTGCCGGCCCATGCGGGAAAGGACGGCGTCCGAGATATGCTGGACGGGGAGGTCGGCGTATTTGACGACGCGCGGATTGTCGCGCATTTCGGCGATCAGCTCGTCGGTGATCTTATCGGGATAGAGGTAAAGCAGGCGGATCCACGGGATCTTCGTTTCCGCCGTGATCGCGCGGATCAGCTCGGGGAGCTTGTAGGCGCCGTAAAGATCGAGCCCGTAGCGGGAGGTGTCCTGCGCGATCAGGCACAGCTCCTTCACGCCGAGCGCTTCGAGGTCTTTTGCTTCCTTGACGAGATCCTCGATCGGGCGGGAGCGCATCTTTCCGCGGATGAGGGGGATGGCGCAGTAGGAGCAGCGGTTGTCGCAGCCCTCCGCCACCTTGAGATAGGCAAAGCCCTCCGTGGTGAGGACCCGATCCCCGCCGAGGGGGGCGGCTTCCTTATCGCCGCGGGCGTGCCATCCGTGCTGCTTTTCTTCAACGGCCTTGACCGCCTCGACGATGCGGTCGGCGCTGCCGAGACCGACGACGGCGTCCGCCTCGGGCAGATCCCGGAGGATCTCCTCGCCGTAGCGCTCCGCGAGGCAGCCGGCAACGACGATGCCGCGCAGCTTATGGTGTTCTTTCAGCCACGCGAGGTCGAGGATCGTATCGATCGACTCCTGCTTGGCGCTCTCGATGAAGGCGCAGGTATTGACGACGATGACGTCCGCCTCCGCCTCGTCCGGCGTGATCTCGTAACCGGCGGCGGCGAGACGGGCGAGCATCGTTTCGGTATCGACGAGGTTTTTGGCGCAGCCGAGAGATACAAATCCGACTTTGGTCTTCATAAAAGGGAATCCTTTCGGGCGGTCTCAGTACCCGTAACGGATGAGAAACGCGCGCATTTTCCGGCTCTCCTCGGCGCTTTGGGGCTTTTCTTTGCCGAACTTGCGCACAAGGAGGGTCCGTTTGTTTTCCTCAAAGGGGATCTCCCCCTCGAGAAGGGAGAGGGCGTTTTGCACGTCCTCGCGGGAATAACCTTTTTGGTATAAACTCGCTTCGATGCGGCGCCTGCCCCACAGTTTTTCGCGGGCGTCGGCCAGGATCCGCTCCCGGAGGAGCGCGGCGTCGTCGAGATAGCCGTTTTCGCGCATTTTTTCACACGCGAAGGCGGCGTCCTCGCGGGAGACGCCCCGCTGCCGGAGCTTCCGGCAGAGGTCGGCGGAGGAGTTATCCCCGTAGGAAAGCAGCCGGAGGGCGGCGCGGACCGCCGCGCAGCGGCGCTCCGCCGCAAAGAGAGCGTTTGCCTCCTCCTCGCTTACCTCCCGCGGGGGAGAAAAGAGATAGGGCAGCGCGTCCTCGGAGAGGAGGAGGAGCTTTTTTTCCTCGCTGCCGGCCGTCCCCTCGCAGAGCAGGGAGAGAGACGCCGTCTCCCCGTCGCCGGAGGCGCGGCAGGCCGTAACGCGGAAGATCACGTCTCGTCGCCGAGATCAAACTCCCGCAGCTCGTCGAAGTCTTCGTCCTCCGGCTCCTCGACGATCTCGCCGTCGAGATCGGCGGAGAGAGCGCGGATCTTTTCCTCGATCTCCGCCGCCAGCGCGGCGTCGCTTTCCAGCGCCTTGCGGGCGTTGTCCTTGCCCTGGCCGAGGCGCTGCTCGCCGTAGTTGATCCAGGCGCCGCTCTTTTTCAGCACGCCGAGGGAGATGCCCATCTCCAAGAGCTCACTCGTTTTGGAGATGCCGGTGCCGAAGAGGATATCAAACTCCGCGGTGCGGAAGGGAGGCGCCACCTTGTTTTTCACGACCTTGCACTTCACGTGGTTTCCGTACGCCTCGCTGCCGGTCTTGAGCGTTTCGGTGCGGCGGATGTCGATGCGGACGGAAGCGTAAAACTTCAGCGCGCGGCCGCCGGTGGTGACCTCGGGGTTGCCGTACATCACGTTGACCTTTTCGCGCAGCTGGTTGATAAAGATCACGATGGTATTCGATTTGGCGATCGCGCCGGAGAGCATCCGCATCGCCTTGCTCATCAGCCGGGCGTGCAGACCCACGTTGGACTGGGAGAGGTTGCCGTCGATCTCCTGCTTGGGGACAAGCGCCGCCACCGAGTCGATGACGATAATGTCCACCGCGCCGGAGTTGACGAGCGCCTCGGCGATCTCCAGCGCCTGCTCGCCGTAGTCCGGCTGGGAGACGAGCAGCTCGTTGATATCCACGCCGATATGCTTTGCGTAGATCGGGTCGAGCGCGTGCTCCGCGTCGATGAACGCCGCGGTGCCGCCCGCCTTCTGTACCTCCGCGATCACGTGCAGCGCGACCGTCGTTTTACCGGAGGATTCCGGCCCGTAGATCTCGGTGATGCGCCCGCGCGGGATCCCCCCCACGCCGAGCGCGCGGTCAAGCCCGATCGAGCCGGTCGATACCGCGCTGACCTCCAGGGCGGCGGCGTCGCCGAGCTTCATGATCGAGCCGTCTCCGTAATCCTTCGAAATGCGGGAAAGGACCGATTCGAGGGCCTGCTTTTTCCCCTCCGCGTCGGTCGCCGGTGCCGCGGTCTTCGCCGCGGATTTTTTCGTTGCCGCCATAGTATTTCTCCTTGTTCGTATTTTGAAAAAAGGATCCGAAAAGCCCTACTTTTCTGAAGAAAAGTAGGCAAAAGACTTTTTGAAAGGGGGGAATCAAGAGCGAACACTCGCTCCCGTCCCCGTCCCGCTCCGTTTCCTCTGCGCAGGATGATCGCGCCGTTTGCCTCCCTTGTGTAAAGGGAGGGGGACCG
>CAMKAU010000102.1 GCA_946410595.1 uncultured Clostridia bacterium | reverse complement strand
AAAGAAAAAACAAGGAGTCAAAAACTCCTTCCACCGCAAGCGGTCCCCCTCCCTCGGGGAGGGAGGCAAGAGTGCGAACATTCCGTACAGAGAAAACAGAGCGGGACGGCGGGAGATAAACCCCCGCCCTACAATAATAGCGGGACACCCCCTATGTAGGGCAGGGACCGCCGCGGGGCTTTAGCCGCGCGGCATAAAACGGAAGGCGCGGGGCGTCTGACCCGCGGCATCATATTGCTCCTGCCGTTTTTCCTTTTTTGTAACCTTCATCTGTTCCCGAAGGGAACAACATCATGTTGCAACGCAACGCATCATTTTGCCGGAGGCAAAACATCATTTGCGCCATCGGCGCAAACATCATTGCCGCGCGGCCGAGCGCGGCTTTGCGCGGCCGAGCTTGGATCCTTTTCTTCCTCATAATAGGTTTTCCTTGACATTCGACGGGGAAAATGTTATACTTGATTCAGTATAGACGGATGGAGGTTCTCCATGAAGAAATCCTGGTTTTTCTTTGCGTTCGCGGCGGTCGCCGCGGTCGCTTTACTTCTGGTACAACCCTTTTCCACCGCGCAGACAGGGGACGTGACGGTCTCCGTTTCTTCCGTTTCCGGCGCGCCGGGGGAGGAGGTAACGGTCACCCTTTTTGTCACCGAAAATCCCGGGTTGCGCGCCCTTTCCTTTACGCTTGACTACGACAGCGCGCTCCTCACGCCGGTCAGCGCCGCTTATACCGACGTCTTCGGCTCCGACTACGCGACCGAGATCGTCCTCGAAAACGACCCGATCGTCTTCAACCGGATCTTCCTCTCCGAGGTTGCGGCGACCGGCGCCTTTGCCACCGTGACCTTCCGGATCGACGGGACCTCCGCCGCCGTCACGCCGCTGACCCTCGCCTCCCGCGGGGACGCCGGCTGGACGCTGATCGACGGGGTCTCCTCCGCTTCCCTCTCCCTCCAGAGCGGTACTGTCACGATCAGCGCGCCCTCCGCCGTCCTTACCTTTGCTCTTGCCTCCCGCACCGCGGCAGACGACGCCGTGATCCGGCTCTATCCCGCCTCCCTCACCGACGAGGCGATCCGCGCGGATCTTGCCGCGGGCGCGCTCGACGCTGACGCGGCGCTGACAAAGGGCGACGTGCTCACCGCCGAGGAGGCCTTTATCCAGAGCCTGGATCTGCCCGACAACTCCCTCTCCCTCGACCTTTTGATCGACAACACCGCCGGCGGCTATGTCCAGACGGTAACGCTCTCCGCCGGAGCGGGCGAATATAAGCTGGCGATTTCCAAACCGGGCAAGCACGCGCCGCGCGTTCTTCCCGTTACCTTGACCGGCGATCTCGATCTCGGCGAGGTCCGGCTCCTGCTTTACGGCGACGTAAACAACGACGGCGCCGTCAACGGAGAAGACGCGCTCCAGATCGCCCGGTATGCCGCCGGCAAGAGCTCGGCCTTCGGCTCGACCAAGGACGCCGCGTGGGAAAGCTACCGGCTCTTTGCCGCCTCGGTCATCTCCGGCGGGTCCTCCCCGAACGCGAAGGACGCGCTCCAGATCACCCGTTTTGCCGCCGGCAAGACCTCCGTCTTCGACGTTTTTGCCTGATCTCCCCGTTTCCGCGTTTTCCCGCTGTTTTGGCAGGGCGGAGACCCTTTTCGCCGGAGCCGATCCGCGCGGATCGGGTCCCCGCCTTTTCTCCGGCTCCGCCGGGGGGTACTTTTGTATTTTATCAGAGAGGTACGTGATCATGAAAAAAACCGCCTTGCTCCTTTCCCTTTTCCTTCTCTTTGCCCTTCTTTTCTGCGCCTGCGGCGAAAAGCCGGCGACCCCGGCGGAAACCGCCGCGCCGGAGACCGCCGCGCCGGAGACCGACCCCCCGGAGACGGAAGCGCCCGAGCCGGAGGCCGTTTTCCTCAACGGCGCGGACGGGAGCGACGATAACGACGGCCTCACGCCCGAAACCCCCGTAAAAAGCTACGACAGGGCGTTCGCACTCCTCACCCCGACCCGCTCGGTGATCGTGGTGGAAAAGACCGCCTCGCTCGCGCGGGACTACGTCTTCCCGGCGTATGACGGGACGGTAACGATCACCGCCTGCCGGGACGGCGTGGACTACGCCGCGGACAACGGCGCCGCGCTGAAGATCGCCTCCTCCGCCTCCCTCTCCTCCGATCTCATCCTCGACCGGATCGCCGTGATCGCGTCAAGCGACGGCGCGCGGCTCTGCGCCCGCTTCCATAACGTGACCGTGACGGAAACGGTGACGACCGAGAGCAAAACCGGCTTTCTCCCCTCCTTTGTCGGCGGGTATCTGGTTCCCGACCTCGCCCTCAACGCGGCAAACCACCAAACCGCAAAGGAGGTCAGCTATACCGGCGACGTTACCTTCTCCCTCTCCGGCGGCAGCTGGCGCAGCATCGTCGGCGGCAACGTCCGGCTGGGGAGGAACTCCCCCGTCGGGACGGTGAACGGCGCGCTCACCCTCTCCCTCGGCGGCGCGGTCAGGGCGGAGTCCAAAGCGATCACCGACGACATCGGCGTCGACTACGTGGCCGCCTGCGGCGCGAACTTTGCCCACGGCTCGGTCACGCTGGAGATCACCGGCGGGACCTACAAGACCCCGGTCTACGTGATCGGACACATGGGCAAGTACTTCAACTATACCGCCGATAACGGCAAAACCGGCACAGACGGTCTCCAGGCCCGCTACAATACCCGCTACGACGCCGCCGTAACGGTAAAGATCTCCGGCGGGGACTTTACCGCCCGGGAGGCGACGGAGGTAAAAGTCCTCCAGGTCCCCGGCCAGACCCCGCTGCACGCGGACGCCGCGTTTGAGATCACCGGCGGCTCTTTCTCGGAAAAAACCGTCTTCTCCGCCCTCGGCGTTCTCGGAAACACCACGGCGGCCGGCGTGCCGGACGGACGGAAAACCGTGGACTTTTTCACCGTCAACGGGGAGAAGGTCGCGGATCGGCACGTTCCGCGCCTTGCCTGCTGCGGGGACAGCATCACCTTCGGCACCTGCTACGCGGCGCAGAACGGCTATCTCGACGTCAACTTCTCCTACCCCGCGCAGCTGCAGCGCCGCTTCGGCGATACCGCGGTGGTCGGCAACTTCGGCTACCCCGGCTCCAACGTGACCTCAAACTCCTACGCGAAATACTATCAGTCCCTCTGCTGGAACCTCCTGGAGGATTTTGACCCCGACTACGTCTCCTTTGCCCTCGGCACGAACAACTGCTCCCTGATGCCCGGCGGCCTCGCCGACTTCAAGAGCAGCTACCGGACGATGCTTAACGCCCTGCGCAAAACCTACCCCGAGGTAAAGGTCATCCTCACCACCGCCCTCTACCGCTTTGACAAGCAGGAGAGGATGGAGCAGCTCGACACCTATATTCTCCCCGCGCAGAAGGAGATCGCCGAACAGAACGCCTCCTTTACCACCCTCCTCGACCTCTATACCCTCTTCCGCCCCTACGGCACCGCTACCTATTATAAGGATAAGCTCCACCCCAACAACCTCGGCTACTCCAAACTCGCCGACGTGCTCTACGAAAACCTCAAAGATACGATTAAATAACCTACTTTTCTGAAGAAAAGCACCTACTTTTCTGAAGAAAAGTAGGCAAAAGACTTTTCAAAAAGGAATAAATGGAAAGTCAGCGTATTCATAGCAAATCTAATACGAAAGCCGACCCGGTAAGCGTGGGTCGGCTTTCTGCTTTGGCATAGCGGCAGGAGCAAGCCCCTGCCCTACATAGGGGATACGCACCCTCTTTTTATGTAGGGCGGGGGTTTATCTCCCGCCGCTTCTCGATTGCTTCTATCTTTGGCTCCCTCCGGGAGGGAGCTCCCGCGCAGCGGGTGAGGGAGTAGGCGGGCGGTAAGGATAAGATCAAAGAAAAAACAAGGAGTCAAAAACTCCTTCCGTCGCGGCAAGCCGCGCCACCGGCCCGTCG
>CAMKAU010000101.1 GCA_946410595.1 uncultured Clostridia bacterium | reverse complement strand
AGATGTTCGGTTACGCCCTCAGCTTGTTTCATCTGCTCAACCAGCTGAGAAAACATCTCTTCCGCCTGCCGGTCTACCTCTTCGATCTGCTCTTTCAGCTTGCCCGAAAGCAACAGGCCCGAATAGGTGACCCGCTTATGGTTACGCAGATACTCGTGATACATCATCCCGAATCTGCCCACTTTCGGTGCCTCCGGCGCTTCCAGACACGGATAATAGTAATCACCCACCAGTTCATACTTCAGCCCGGTTTTTTCGTCTGTAATGTACTTTTCCATTTGAGTTTCCTCCGATAAGTTTGATTTCACTCCGCAACACCCGTGTTTACCGTCCAAAACACGTTTTGCTTCGTTTTGTCCTTATCGCGACTCACTCATAATATGTTAAAATAATCTTGACAAATCAAAATCTTGGAGGTGTCAGCTGTGGAATCGTTTCTTCTTACTGCGGCTTTGGGCGTGATCGTCATCGTTCTCGGTGTTTTGAATCGGAAGGGGAACGTTTCGACGCTGCACCGATATCACCGGAAAAGAGTAAGCGAGGAAGACAGACTGCCGTTCGGCCGGAAGGTCGGATCGGGGACCGTGATAGTCGGAGGTGCCTTGGTCCTATCCGCCGGCCTGCGCTTTGCGGCGGAGAAAACGGATCTGCCCGTGATGCAGACGGTCGGGACGGTCGTTCTTGTCATCGGCTTTGTTGTCGGTTTTGCGATCATCGTTTACGCGATGATCAAATACAATAAGGGGATTTTTTAGAAAGCTTTTGTTTACAAGCGATCCCGGCCAACCGAAAACGAAGCAGAGGCGAGTATGCCATTTCAAATCATCAGAAACGATATCACAAAGGTCAAAGCGGACGCGATCGTGAACACCGCCAACCCGAACCCGGTCATCGGAAACGGGACGGATGGCGCGGTTTACGATAAAGCGGGCGCAGCCGAGCTTCTCGCGGCGCGGAAAAAGATCGGGAAAATCAAACCCGGAAGCGCGGCCTATACCGACGCGTTCAATCTTGACGCGAAATACATCATCCACACTGTAGGCCCGGTATGGAACGGCGGGGATTGCGGCGAAGCGGATATCCTGCGCGCCTGCTATGAAAACTCACTGGCCCTTGCCGCCGGGTTGAAATGCCGTAGCATAGCTTTTCCGCTTATCGCCACCGGCGTGTACGGATTCCCGAAGGATCTTGCGCTTGAAACGGCTTTCTCTGCGATCGTCAAGTTTTTGCTCACGAACGAAATGAACGTGATCCTGGTCGTGTTTGACAGGAGATCCTTTGAACTGTCTTCCTCTGTTGTCAGCGATATCGAGGAACTGATCGGCGACGGGGACGCCGGTTTTGCCCGCGACCGGGAGTATCGGTCCGGAAAGAATGCCCGGCCGCGATATCCGGGAGACTTTTCCGGCCGGACGGGACGGGATGATGAAAAAGACTTTTCGTCGTCGGATCCCGGCAAGAGCGGCGCCGCCGGCCTGCGAGCTCCGTTTCCCGACATGAGGGGGAAGTCGCTGGATGAAGTGATCGGCAACGCCGGCAGCTCCTTTCGGGAACGGTTGTTCGAGCTCATCGCCGCAAGCGGGATGAAGGAGGTTACTGTCTACAAAAAGGCAAATATCGATCGCAAAGTCTTTTCCAGCATCAAGCGCAAAAAAGACTATAAGCCGAAAAAGACGACCGCCGTCGCATTGGCCGTTGCGCTTCAGTTGGATCTTCCCACGATGCTCGATCTTCTGGCCAGAGCGGAAATCGCCTTTTCGCCGAACAACAAATTCGATCTGATCGCGGCGCACTTTGTCGCAAACAAAAAATATGATATTTTCGAGATAAACGCGGTGCTTTTCAAGTACGGACAGCCGCTTCTCGGATATTGAGAAAAAGGCCGTTTGTCGTTTGACAAACGACCTTTTTTTGCGCGGATGTGTTATCATAGAGAAAAAAAGAGGAGGAAAGAACGATGTACGGAGCCATACTCGGCGATATGATCGGAGCGCCCTATGAATTTGACAGAGGAAACAAAACAAAAGATTTTCCGCTTTTCTGCGAGGACTCGGGTTTCACGGACGACACCGTTATGACGGCGGCGGTCGCGGACGCCCTTCTCAACGCAAAAGGAAAGTGCGAGGAAGAGATCAAAGAAGAGCTGGTACGCTCTATGCGTAGCTGGGGAAACAGGTATCCCGGGGCCGGGTACGGCGTAAGGTTTTTTGAATGGCTCCATTCGCGCGATCCCCGGCCTTACGGAAGCTGCGGAAACGGTTCCGCCATGCGCGTCTCTGCCGCCGGCTGGCTTTACGGAACGCTGGAGGAAACAAGACGCGCGGCGAGGCTGACGGCGGAGGTCACGCACAACCATCCCGAAGGGATCAAGGGCGCGGAAGCAACGGCGAGCGCGATCTTCCTTGCACGGACAGGCAGCCCGAAGGTAAAAATCAAAGAATACATCACGACCGAGTTCGGCTACGATCTTTCCAGAACGTGCGACGAGATCCGCCCGGGCAATCATCACGACGAAACCTGCCAAAAGACCGTTCCGGAGGCGATCACGGCCTTTCTGGAAGGCGACGGCTTTGAGGACGTGATCAGAACGGCGGTATCTCTCGGCGGAGATTGCGACACGCTGGCGTGTATCGCGGGGAGCGTTGCCGACGCCTTCTACGGCGTTTCGATCGCGCTGGAAACAGAATGTATGCGGCGTTTGCCGGACGATATCAATCGGGTGATCGAACGGTTCAATGCGGCGAGAGGCAGAGCGCCCTCCTCCTCGGATGAACGGGAAAACGGAAACGCCGTGATCGAGAACGCGATCGCCGCGTTCCACGCTGAATCGAACCGGGATACGCTTCTTGCGGTCCTGGAATCGATCCGGACTCGGATGCACGAGAACGGGCAGCTTCTCATTTCCTGCTTTGTGACGGAACTTCCGAAGAAAATGCCGGATCCGGAGAGTATCAAAATCGGCGACACGTTCACGACGGACGAAGAGATCCGGCTCAGACTGCATACCTTCCGGGATTCTGCCGGAAAAACCTGGTTTGGCGCCTTCACGTCGGGAGCCGAACGGGATAAAGGCGAGGGCTGTTCGGTGATATCCGAGCATATAGGTCAGATCTTCAAGCATCTTCGCGCTGTTCCGGAGGAAGGGTTGGTGATCAATCCCTGGGGCAAAAAGTTTATGCTGTCGAAGGAGTTGATCGATCTCATTCTGACTCTCGATCGGCAAAAAAACCGGATGGAAAACTAAAAAGAAAAGAGCAGACTGAAAGCCGTTCAGCTGCTCTTTTTTGCTGTGGCGGAAAGCGCGCCGGATCGTTACCGGATCGTAACGTAGGGGACGAACGAGGCAGGGAAGATATTGATCATCACCTTGCCCGGATTGATCTCAAGCTTTTTCCCGCTCGCTTTTTCCGTGAGCGTCATCAAACTTTCGGGGTCGGGGCGGGACCAGGTGATCTCGATCCCCTGTCCGCCGGAGAAGTACCAGCCGCCGCCCGTGCCGACGTAGTCGACGTTGAGGCGGTTTTTCGGGTCTCCCGGAAAGACTTCCGAGTCGACGTAGAGGACGATCACGCTCGAAAAGGAGAGCTGCTCCCCCGTCATCTGGTCGACGTGGGGCTCGAGGTAGCGGGAGCGCAGATAACGTCCGCTTTTCTCGTCGTAGCGGTAGACCGACGCGTAAGACTCGGAGCCGGGCGCGTACGGGAGCGAGATATAAGTGGCGGCGGCGCCGTTAAGCGCGCGGCTCTCGCCCTCGCAAAGCGGGGTAAAGGGATAGGCAAACGGCTCGGTGAACTCTGTTTTGTAGCCGTAATAACGGATCGCGTCGGTGAGGACGGAGCCGTTGAGCATCAGCGTGTGCTCATAGCTTTTTGTTTTCAGACGTTCCTCGTCCCGGAACATGGGGGTCGGGAAGTACTTGACAACGGCGTCGAGATCGTCGATCCCGTCGGTCCAGAGATCCCGCCGCTCCTC
>CAMKAU010000100.1 GCA_946410595.1 uncultured Clostridia bacterium | reverse complement strand
CGCCGCCCGCGCGCTGGCGCGGCTTCTCCGAGGAGGCTGCGGGAAAAATGGGATAAGTTCCGGAGCGGGGCGGTCGACTTTCTCTTTCCGCCCCGCTGCCTTTGCTGCGGAAAGCTCCTCACCCGCGCCGATCCCCTCGCCCTCTGCCCCCTCTGCCTTTCCTCCTACGCTCTCGCCGCCCGCCTCCCCTGCCGGCATTGCGGGAGGGAAACGGCGGACTGCGTCTGCTGTTCCGAGCTGCTCGTCGGAGCCGGCGTTTACCGCGTCGCCAAGGCGGCCGCCTATCTGCCGGAGGAACCGGACGGCCCCGTGCAAGCCGTTCTCTTCGCCCTCAAGCGCGAAAACAGCCGGGACGCCAAGGCGTTTGTTGCCCGCGAGCTCGCCCGCGCCGTCCGCCGGATGCCGGAGAAGATCGACGGGTTTACCGTTACCTTCGTCCCGCGCGGACAAAAAGGGATCCGCGCCTACGGCTACGACCAGATGGAAGAGGTCGCCCGCCTCCTCGCAAAGGAACTCGGCCTCCCCGCGGAACGGACCGCCGTCCGCTCCCCCGCCGCCAGAGAACAAAAAGGACTGGAGCGAGCCGCCCGGATCGAAAACGCAAAAAAGACCGTTCTCCCCGCCCCCGGCCTCAACGCCGCGGGAAAACGCTACCTCGTCGTCGACGACGTCCTCACCACCGGCGCCTCCCTCGCCGCCGTCGCAGACCTCCTCCGCTTTGCCGGCGCCGCCGAAGTCCGCGCAGCCGTCTTCGCCGCGAGGAGTTAGAAAAAATGGATCTTCCTTTTCTGAAGAAAAGGAAGCGAAAAGACTTTTCAAAAAGAAGAATTAAGGCGCGAACAAAGCGAGCAGTACCAAAAAAGCCGGCCGGGAGGTTTCGTGTGTTTCCGGACGGAAAATTTCTTCCCAAATGATAGTATAGTATTATAAAACCGAGAATTTGCATAGGAGGTAACTCCATGAATGATTGGCGGCTCACAAATCAAACCGAGTATCTTTTTGGAAAAAAATTAAAGCATCAGATATACAAACCATGGAATAAGGATTGGGATCATGATCATTGTGAGTTCTGCGGAGAAAAATTTAGCGAACTTGAAAATGATTTGCACACAGGGTACACGGCAAACGATGGATACTATTGGATTTGTGAAACGTGTTTCCATGATTTTAAAGTTCAGTTTCACTGGACTGTAGAAAATGCTGAAAACGATTTGAATCTACCCGGAGATGCTCGTCAATCATAGTGTGATTGTTTTTTTGTGCTTATTACCGAAACGGACTGCGGGTACAGAAGACCGTCGGGGGCGTCACCCACACCTATACTTATCTCGGAGATCGGCTCGTTTGCGAGGAGTGGAGCAGTTCGTATATCGAGTATATTTACGATGCGGACGGAAGGCCGTATGGGATCGTCTATTGCGACGGGACGAATACGGACAGTTATTACTTTGTCCGCAACCTGCAGGGCGACGTGCTGGAGCTGCGCGACGCGTACGATTACAGCGTCGCTTTCTATGAGTACGACCCGTGGGGCAAGCTGCTTTCGGTGAAGGACGCGAGCGGCAACGCGATCACAAGCGCGACGCATATAGCGAATATCAACCCGATCCGTTACAGGGGCTATTATTACGATACCGAAAGCGGGTTTTATTATCTTAGAAGTCGGTATTATGATCCGGAAATTTGCAGGTTTATCAGTGCAGATAATACATTGAGCACTAACGATTTACTTGGATGTAATTTGTTTGCTTATTGTTCAAATGATCCGATTAATCGTATTGATCCCACAGGCGATGCTTGGTGGCATTGGGCGTTAAGTGCTATTGTTGTGGTAGCGTGTGCAGTTGCGACTGTTGCAACTTGCGGAGGTTTTGCAGCAGCGGCTTCGGCGGTATGCTTGGTAGCGAGTGGAACTGCTGCAGCAACAACAGCAAGTACAGTTGCCGCCGCAGCGTTTATTGGTTCAGCAACAGCCTTAGGTGCTGCTGCGGTTGCCGCGGCTTCTACTTCGAATAGTGTACAGGAATTTGCTGATCAAGGAAACTGGGGAACTGTAGCAACAACTGTTACTGCTGCTGTTGTTTGCGCAACATCTGCCTATGTTTCCAACAGCCGTTCATCTGCAAATAAAACTTCACAAGCATCTTCGGTTAGTAATACTTCTCCTAATTCTACTGGACGAACTGAACCAAACAATCTAGTTGAAAAACTGTCTATGGAACAAGTAAAATCAGATCCATATTCTGGAACAGAATTAACCAAAATAAAATTAGGAGATCCTCGGTGGCTGTCAAAAGATGGGTGGGTAAAAATGCAACAAATTATCCCGACGTCGCAGGGAGATATAAATATTCATTATGTATACAACAGACAAACAGGCGTTTTCGATGATTTCAAATTTGTTCCGTAAAAGAGGAGAATTTAAACTATGGTTGATAATATAATTATCAAAAAAGAATATGAAGATAGTGAGTGTATTTTGTTAGAGGTAGAGTGTACTTCATGCAAAATATCTGCTATCTCAAAAGTATTTGTTTCAAACATGTTGATTGATGAATTGATAACTCAAATACAACATTTTTTAACTTGTTCTTTAACAGAGGCTGAATGGTCAAATGAAAAAAGAGGAAACGGCTCATCGGCGTGCCTTTCTTTGCGGTTTATAAAAAAAGATAAGCTTGGACACATATGGATCGAAGTATATATGGAAATCGATGACGGAGGAGATTTCGACAGACACAATTGTTGTTTTTATATCAATACTGAAGTTGGGCTGTTAATGTCGTTTTGTGACCATTTGGACAAACTGAAATACATTTCCACCGGTTACGGTTTTTCATTAAACGCTCCCACATGATCACGACGAGCTCTTAACAACAAATCATGTCGCGGACGGGACGGTCGTTTCCACCGAGTACGACGCGCTTGACAGGGTGAAGAAGGTCAAGTATAATGGGGTGGAGGAGTATTCCGTCCTCTACGACGGGAACGGGAATATCTCCGCGATCACCGAGGCGTCCACCGGCTACCGGTACGATCTGGAGTATGACAGCATCGGCAGACTGATCCGGTACAACGTTACCGACTCCGGCGACAACGTGATAAACTCCTATAAGACCTACGACAGCACCGGTCGGGAGAGGGGCGTCCGGTATCAGGTCGGCGATCTCTTCGAGACAGGGGAGGACTACGTCTACGACGTAAACGGGAGACTGGGTTATTTTTCGCCTGCCGGCGGCGGGTATCTGGACTGTTATTACGATGAGTTCGAGCGTCTTTCCAGCAGGTACGGGGAGTTTTATAACGGGACGATCACGTGGGAGGACTATCAGTACGTGACGGTCGGGGATAAGACCTCCACGCGCGTTTCTCAGCTTGAAGTGGGCAACGAGGATCATACCCGCACGTTCGGTTATTGGTATGATTCTCTCGGGAATATCGGCTGGATCAACGGCGACTGGAATTCGACGGATTATTACTATGATCTGAAAGGACAGTTGACGTCCGCCTGTTCCTACGACAACGCAACGGCTAACGGGATAGAATTCAAATATACCTATGACAGCGCGGGGAATCTCCTTTCCAAAGAACGGTATGAATACGAGGAAGGAGCAACCGGAGATCTGCTCTCCTCTGACGCCTACACCTATTCGAGTTCCGTCTGGGGCGACCTGCTGACCTCGTATAACGGTCAGCCGATCACTTACGACGCAAACGGGAATCCCCTTTCCTACCGCGGGATGACTCTGACGTGGGCAAAGGGCAGGCGGCTCGCGACGCTGACCAAGAACAGCGCGACGACTGCTTACGCCTACGACCGGAACGGGCTGCGGGTACAAAAAACAGTCGGCGGCGTGACGCATACCGATACCTATCCCGGCGACCGGCTCGTCTGCGAGGGACAAACCAAACACCGGTCAGACGTACCGACCGGCGTTTGGCTTCAGCGGGACGGCAGGAGCAAGCCCCTGCCCTACAAAGCCCGAAACAATCTTTCTTTTGTAGGGCGGGGGTTTATCTCCCGCCGCCCCGCTCTGTTTTCTCTTTGCAGGATGATCGCGCCGTTTGCCTCCCTTGTGTAAAGGGAGGGGGACCGCTTGCGGTGGAAGGATTGTCGGACGGACGCCCCGATCGGAACGGAGCGGAGTTTTTCTTTTTTACAATCCTTCAGTCAGCTCCGCTGACAGCTCCCTTTGCACAAG
>CAMKAU010000099.1 GCA_946410595.1 uncultured Clostridia bacterium | reverse complement strand
CTGATCGTCGGCGGGCTGGAAAAGGTCTACGAGATCGGCCGCGTCTTCCGCAACGAGGGCGTCGATACCCGCCACAATCCCGAGTTTACCCTGATGGAGCTCTATCAGGCGTACACCGACTACAACGGCATCATGGAGCTGACCGAGGCGATGTTCCGCCATCTGGCGGAAACGGTCTGCGGCTCGGCGAAGATCACCTACGCCGGCACGGAGATCGACCTCGGCCGCCCCTTCGAGCGGCTGACGATGACGGAGGCGATCCGCCGGTTCGCGGGCGTCGATTTCGATCAGGTGAAGACCGAGGAGGAGGCGCGCGCGCTTGCGCGCGAGCATCAGATCGCCGTCGAGCCCCGCCACAAGCGCGGCGATATCCTCAACCTCTTTTTTGAGACGTACTGCGAGGACAAGCTGATCCAGCCGGTCTTTATCACCGAGCACCCGGTGGAGATCAGCCCCCTGACCAAGAAAAAACCGGACGACCCCGCCAAGGTCGAGCGTTTTGAGCTGTATATCAACGGCTGGGAGATGGCCAACGCCTATTCCGAGCTCAACGACCCGATCGATCAGCGCGAGCGCTTCGCCGCGCAGGACGCGCTGGCGGCCGCCGGGGACGCCGAGGCAAACCACACCGACGAGGACTTCCTCAACGCCCTGGAGATCGGGATGCCGCCCACGGGCGGCGTCGGCTACGGGATCGACCGGCTCGTGATGCTTTTGACCGACTCTTCCGCGATCCGCGACGTGCTGCTCTTCCCCACAATGAAGTCTCTGAAAGGTGTAAACAACGAAAATGGTGTAAGCACCGAGGCAGAAAAAGCCGAGACTGAAAAGCAGCAAGAAGCACCCGTTGAAAAAGAGGAACCGATAGATTTTTCAAAGGTTGAGATCGAGCCGTTATTTGCAGATTTTGTAGATTTCGAGACTTTCTCAAAGTCCGATTTTAGAGCCGTTAAGGTTCTTGAATGCGAAGCTGTTCCGAAATCCAAGAAGCTTCTGAAGTTCACACTTGACGACGGAACGGGCACGAATCGTACTATTTTAAGCGGTATTCACGCATTTTACGAACCGGAAGAACTTATTGGCAAAACACTTGTAGCCATTACAAATCTTCCTCCCCGTGCTATGATGGGTATTGAGAGCTGCGGAATGCTCCTCTCTGCCGTTCATCACGAAGAAGGAGAAGAAAAGCTTCATCTTTTGATGGTTGACAGGCATATTCCGGCAGGTGCAAAGCTGTATTAAAAGTCGGATTTGATGTACTTCACTTATGAAGAAAACACGATGTCCTACATTGTTGGCTTCATAGGAAAATTCGCTGATTTACACCAAACTTACACCAAATTGTGCAAACACACTTTTTGAACGGTCAAAATCGCATAATTTAATAGGAATAATTAAAAGAAGAGACCTTATTTGAGTTCATCGCTCAGATAAGGTCTTTTTTTGTTGCAAAAAATCGCAGAGAAAAATTTTTTGAAAAATTTTTGCTTGGAGGGTTTAAAAATGGGGGGGTCTTTTTGTATATGGTGAAGGGACTGATAAATCTCCCGACAAGGGACAGCCTCTTCGCTGTTCCTTTACAACTGAATATACAAATTATCGGGTACGTTATTCGGACCGATAGCCAAGCAGCATGTACGCTTTTGCGAGAATCCAGTGCTGTAAAGGAGAGGTTGCTCCTCTCCGGGCGATGACAGGTCCGAGGATAATGATACTTCTGTAATTCGCAGCCGGGTCACAATGAAGACGCGGGGGTGAGAGTCCCATGAGACTGTAAAGCAAACAGTCGCCTGATAGTTTCCCTTCCTTTATTACAAAGGACTACCGCAGGGGGTGCGTGGCAAATACTGCGGTCCTACATTACAACCATAATCATTTTACGGAGAGAAAATAATATGAGTATTAAACGAGGACATATTTGTACTTTAGCAAACTATGATAACTTATCAAACGAACAGCTCAGAGTGTTACATCCAGGAGACGAAATTGGACTGCTGGTTATAAAGGTGACAGAAACAAACAAAGCATTAGTTGTACCGGTTTTTATGAGTCAAAAGAATGGAACTAAAAGCGTTTATTATAATTCAAAACATTATTACGCTCGCTTCAAGGGCTTTTGTTCTGTAGATGCTTCAAGATTAAAAAGAGATTATCGTTTTGCACGAAATTACGAAGCGGTTTCAGCGATATATACTACTCATAACGCCTATATAAATAATAGGTGCGAAATAGCAAGAATGAAGAAAATGCAAAGAATACAAGAAAAAAAGGAACAAAAAGAATTTCTGAGGATTCGAGCATTTGAAAAAGAAAACCGCACCATGATGAAAATACCAGATTATGTGAGAAAACAAGTGCTCAATCCATTTCAAGGTGGTCTTTGCTGTCCAAGATAGAACAACCTCCTTTATATAGTGTTGCCAACCTTGAGGCAACGGTTCGCACGGAGTCTTTTGGGGTTTTATTTGGTTTTCCCCTAATCCTTTCTATCCGTGCGAATTTACATGCCGCAAATAGTACGGGTTATTATCCGTTGAGCGGAACGGCCTCACGACCTTTTCGTGTTCAGCCCACTGCCTTAGGTGGCTATGGTGGGCATTACATAGTCACAACCCCATCCGTGGCTGATTATTTTTGAAGGAGGATACCTATGCGAAGCGCAAAAGAAACCGGATGCTTTCCATACTGTATGAAGACTGTTTGCTATTTTGAAGTCTTTAACGACGGTCGGCTTGTCCAGCTACACGATGAATTTGAACGGCTCGACGCTTACTTCCGCGCTAAAGATGGAATTACAAAAATCTGTGCAGTATGGCCCGGACGTTGGCGGAGCGATCTCTTTATCATCGACGATCTTGAAGCATTTGCCGACGAACAGCACCTATTCGACTCATATCTAAGAAGAAGGAGGACTTACTCGTGAGCAAATGTAAAGTAATCGCCGTTGCCAACCAAAAAGGAGGCGTCGGTAAAACGACCACAACTTTCAATCTCGGCGTTGGACTTGCCCGTGAAGGAAAAAGAGTTCTGCTTGTCGATTGCGATCCGCAGGGCGATTTGACTATCTGCTGCGGCTATCAGGATAACGACGAGATTGAAACGACTGTTGCGACGATCATGCAGAAAGTAATCGAAGACGATGACATTTTACCGGATGAAGGAATAATCCACCAGCCGGAGGGTGTCGATCTTCTCCCTGCCAACATCGAATTATCGAGTATGGACTTGCAGCTCGTATCAACAATGAACCGTGAGCGGATTCTTTCTATGTATCTTAACAGCGTGAAAAGCAGATATGACTACATCCTGCTTGATTGTATGCCGAGCTTGGGGATGATCACGGTCAACGCTTTTACAGCCGCCGATTCGGTCATTATACCGGTTCAGGCACACTATCTTCCCTTGAAAGGAATGACACAGCTCACTAAAACTATCAGTAAGGTGCAGAAACAAATCAACCCGAAACTCCGTATTGACGGTATCGTTCTGACCCTCGTCGCTGAAAATACAAACCTCGCAAAAACGACGGAACAGACAATACGCGACTATTACGGGAGCAGGATCAAGGTGTTTGAAAGCCACATCCCTATGGCTATTAAATGCGCCGAGATCAGCGTCGTCGGAAAGAGCATTTACACTTATGACGGCAATAGCAAAGTCGCCAGAGCGTATGAAAATTTTACGAAGGAGGTAATCGAAATTGGTGAAAAACAACGCATTAAAAATGAAGCTTCCCTCAGTAGATGATCTTTTCTCCACCGAGGAAAGCCGGCAGGAAGCTAAACTCGCAAAAATCTATGACATCCCCATTTCAGAGATCGACGACTTCCCGGATCATCCTTTCAAAGTCAGAGATGATGAGGATTTGGACAACCTTACCGAAAGTATCAGGGAACGTGGCGTTATAACCCCGGCAACCGTCAGAAAACTTCCAAACGGAAGATATGAAATGATTTCCGGTCATAGACGCAAGCGGGCTTGTGAAAAACTCGGTATGGAAACTCTCCGCTGTGAGGTCGTTGACCTGAACAAAGAAGAAGCAACGATCCTTATGGTTGAAAGCAACTTTCAGCGTTCGGTTATTTTACCAAGCGAAAAAGCATTTGCATATAAAATGCGTCTTGAAGCAATGAAAAAACTGCCTGGAAGACCAAGTAAAGAGAATTCGGACCCAGTGGGACCGAATTTAGTTGGATCAAGATCCAACACAGAGTTATCTGAAATGGTTAACGAAAGTGAAACTCAAATAAAACGGTATATACGCCTTACAAATCTCGTCCCCGAACTTCTGGATTTTGTCGATGAAGGAAAAATCAAGATGCGCCCCGCCGTCGAACTCTCGTATCTCGATGAGGAAACTCAACGCGACGTTGTTGACCGTATCGACGAAACCGAAGCGTTTCCATCGCACGATCAGGCGATTCGTATTCGCAAAGCGTTTGAAGCAGGTGCGATTGATTACGAAAAAGTCGTGGATATTATGGCTGAAGAAAAGCCCAACCAGAAACCCAAATTCAAGTTTTCATTTGAGCGTCTGCGTCCTCTCATTCCACAGGGTTACGCAGATAAACAGGCTGAGGATTATGTAATCAAGGCACTTGAAAACAATCAGACATTTGAACGTCTTCGCCCACTTATCCCCCAGGGATATGCCGATGAACGGGCGGAAGATTATGTGATAAAAGCGCTTGAATACTATAAAAAGTATTTGCAGAAACAACGTGATCAGGCAAGGTAATAAAGAATGTGCGCACTGGCTGAGATGAAAATCTCGGTCTTCTTTTTTGCCCTGCCGCAGCACTCTGAATAGAAAATCAGACGAAAGGAGGTTCCCGACCACATGGAATTCAAAGTCAAGGTTCGCAGGCTTTTCAATGATGAAACGGCTCTGAAAGCGATTTGTTCCG
>CAMKAU010000098.1 GCA_946410595.1 uncultured Clostridia bacterium | reverse complement strand
GCTCAATCCCCGCTGGTGGGGCAGGGGGCTTGCTTCGGAGGCGGCGCTCGCAGTGATGGAGTTCGGCTTTTACGAGCTCGGCCTGCACCGGATCGAAGCAAGATTTATGGAAGGCAACGACCGCAGCTTCGCCGTGATGAAAAGATGCGGGATGACCTTTGAAGGGATGCTTCGGGATCTTCTGTTTGTCAAAGGAGAATACCGGACGATCGGGGTCTGCGCCCGGATCAATCCGGATCACGGAGAAAAGGAGGGAGCGTCTTGCTGTTCCGTGTCGCAACCTACAACGTAAAGAATACCGGCGGAGGAAAAAACCTCGACGGGATCGCACAGGAGCTGAAACGCTCCGGCGCCGACGTGATCGGCCTGCAGGAGCTGGACCGGGGCGCGGAGCGGAGCGGCCGGGCGGATCTTCTCGCGGAGCTCGGAAAGAGGAGCGGATACGCCGAGGGGCGCTTCTGCCGCGCGATCGATTTCCAGGGCGGGGAATACGGGACGGGCGTTCTGTCCCGCCACAAGATTCTCGACGCCGCCGTCCGTTCCCTCCCTTCCGGGGAGGAGGCGCGCATTCTTACGACGTTTTCGGTCGATCTCGGCGGGATCGGACTTTCCTTTGCGAATACCCATCTCAGTCTGGAGGACGAAGCGCGGCGCCGGCAGCTCTCGATCATCGCAAAGACGCTTCTCGGCCGCCCGCACACCGTGCTGACCGGCGATTTCAACATCCGGGGCTTTGAGGAGCTTGAGGTGTTTTGCGGGATGAATATCGCCAATTTCGTCGGCCATTCCTTTGATACCTTCAAAACGGGCGGGAAGATCGACAATATCATCACCTCCCCCGATATCACGATCCGCTCGGTTCGGATGATGGAGAGCGGCTATTCCGATCACAATATGCTGATCGCGGATCTCGAACTCTAAAATAAGAAGAAAGAAAACGCCCCTGCGTATAACCGCGCGGGGGCGTTCATATAGTATAGCAAAAAAACGGAAAGGGTTTCTCATGAAAAAGATCCTCGTTTTTCTGCTGTCGTTCGTTCTGCTTCTTCCTCTCTTCTCCGTCCCCGCGTCCGGCGCCGGGTTCGACGGGGAGCTTCAGGCCGTCTCCGCCGTTCTCTACGAGCCGGAAACGGGGACTTTTCTCTATGAAAAGGACGCGGATCACGCCCTGCCGCCCGCCTCGGTGACAAAGGTGATGACGATCCTTCTCATCTGCGAGGCGATCGACTCCGGCAAACTCTCGCCGGAGGAGACGGTCACGGTGAGCGAGTACGCTTCGTCCATGGGCGGATCGCAGGTCTTTCTTTCCCCCGGCGAGGAGATGAAGGCGTCCGAACTGCTCAAATGCATCGTCGTCGCCTCGGCCAACGACGCGGCGGTCGCTATGGCGGAGCATCTCGCCGGGAGCGAGGATTCCTTCGTTGCGGAAATGAACCGCCGGGCGGAAAGCCTGGGAATGCAGAACACGCATTTTGAAAACGTAACGGGCCTTGACGACACCGTGACCCATCACGTGACCAGCGCGCGGGATATCGCCCTGATGTCCGCGGAGCTGATCACAAAGCACCCGATGATCCTTTCCTACAGCGGGATCTGGATGGACAGCATCCGGGACGGCAGTTTTACGCTGACCAATACCAACCGGCTGATCCGGTTTTACCCCGGCGCGACCGGGCTGAAGACGGGCAGCACCGCCAAGGCCAAGTTCTGCATCAGCGCCACGGCGGAACGGGGCGGACTCAAGCTGATCGCGGTCATTATGGCGGCGCCGACGCGCGACGTGCGGAACGCCGAAGCGAAAAAGCTTCTGGATTTCGGGTTTGCAAATTACGAGATCTATCGCAGCGAAGGGGAAACGGTCCGGAATATCCCGTTGACCGGCGCCGAGGAGAGCGGTTTTTCGGCGGAGTATCCCTCCTTTGTTCGCCTGGTGGAAAAGGGAAAAGCCAAAGCGGTCCGGGCGGAACGGGAACTGCGGGAAAGCTACGCCGCGCCGATCGCCCCCGGCGAGATCGTAGGCAAGGTCTGTTACACGCTGGACGGGGAGAAGATCGGGGAAACGGAGATCAAAGCTTCGGCGGGAGCGGAAAGGATCGGCTTTTTGGGGGTGGCGCGGCGAGTCGCGCAAAAAATCCTTGCGTTTTACCCGGACAAAAGCGAGAAAAACGGTTGAAAAGCAAGGGAAGTTGTTGTATACTGAAAGCACGGATCGAATGATAAAAAAGAAGGACAGTTTTCTCTATGAAACTCAACGACACGTATCTTTCCCGCTTTGTGAGCGGGGAGCAGCTGGAGCGGATCCGCCCGGAGGCGGAAGCGGCTCTCAAAAAACTGAAAGAGGGAACGGGAGAGGGCAGCGATTTCATCGGCTGGCGGGATCTCCCCGTTTCCTATGACCGCGACGAGTTCGCCCGCATCAAACGGGCGGCGGAGCGGATACGGAAAAACAGCGACGTACTCGTGGTGATCGGGATCGGCGGCTCCTATCTCGGCGCCCGCGCGGCGATCGAGTTCGTCAAAGGAAACCTGCACAACCGGCTATGCGGGGACGCGCCCGAGATCTATTATTGCGGCAATTCCATCTCCGGCCCGTCGCTCGAGGGGATCCTCTCGATCTGCCGGGAAAAGGACTTTTCCGTCAACGTGATCTCCAAATCCGGGACGACGACCGAGCCGGCCGTTGCGTTCCGCCTCTTTCTGGCGCTTGCCAAAGAGAAATACGGGGAAGCGGCGAGAGAGCGTATCTATGCCACGACCGATAAAAGCCGCGGCACCCTCAAGAGCTTTGCCGACCGGGAGGGGTGGGAGACCTTTTGCGTTCCCGACGACGTGGGAGGGCGGTACAGCGTCCTGACCGCGGTCGGGCTTCTTCCCATCGCCGCCGCGGGGGTGGATATCGACAAGCTGATGGCGGGCGCCGCCGCCGCGCGGGAGCGTTACTACGTGGCGGGCGGCTTCAACGACTGTCTCCGTTACGCGGCATACCGCAATCTTCTTCTCCGCGCCGGAAAGAGCGTGGAGATCCTCTCCGCCTACGAGCCCTCGCTTGCGCTGCTCTCGGAGTGGTGGAAGCAGCTTTACGGGGAAAGCGAAGGAAAGGAAGGAAAGGGACTCTATCCCGCCTCCGTCGTTTTCTCCACCGATCTGCACTCTCTCGGACAGTATATCCAGGAGGGACAGCGGATCCTCTTTGAGACGGTGATCGACCTCGGAAAGTCCGGCTCCTCCCTCGCCGTTTCCTACGACGAAGAGAACGCGGACGGCCTGAACTTTCTTGCCGGCAAGACCTTTGACGAGGTCAACCATACCGCGATGGTCGCCACGATCCTCGCGCATACCGACGGAGGCGTCCCGAACCTCGTGCTGGAGGTACCGGACAGGAGCGCCGCCTCGCTCGGAGAGCTGATCTATTTCTTCGAGCTCGCCTGCGCGGTCTCCGGCTATATCCTCGGGGTCAATCCTTTCAATCAGCCGGGTGTGGAAGCGTACAAGAAGAATATGTTCGCGCTGCTCGGCAAGCCGGGATACGAGGAGCTGGGGCGCGCCCTTGCCGAACGGATCGACGGATCGCTCCGGCAAATGTAACAAAAATAAGAATTTCTGTCCCGGGCTCTTGCAAAGCGGAAGATTTTATTGTAGAATAAAACCGGGAACGCTCGAATGCGGGGGCGGGGGTCTTCGAGCGAACAAATTCAACCCGCCGAAAAAGGAAGAACAATGGTAAAACTGATTGTAGGCGTAAAAGGAACCGGAAAAACCAAAACGCTCATCGAGATGGTCCACGGTTCGCTGGAGACATCCAAGGGAAACGTTGTCTGTATCGAAAGAAGCAATAAGCTCCGTTACGACATCAATTACCGGTGCCGCCTGATCGAAGCGGAAGAATACATAATCGACGACGCACAGTCTCTCTACGGCTTCGTCGCGGGCATCATCGCGAGCGACCACGATCTGACCGATCTTTATATTGACAGCGGGCTCCGCATCGCCAAAGAGGATATGGAGGCCTTTGCCACGCTGGTTTGCGAGCTGGACCGCCTCTCGGAAAAATACGGCTTCAACGTGGTGATCACCGCCTCCGCGTCGCCGGAAAAGTTCCCCGAAACGCTCCGGAAATACTTCTGAAAGCCAACCGGAAAACGGTCTGCGTAAGCAGGCCGTTTTCCTTTTTTCACGGTCCCGGCGCTTCTGCATAAGATAGTAGGGAAGGCGACGCCTTCAATCACACATGGAGGTTTTCTATGGCAGATAACAAATGCCTGTGCGGCTCCTCCGGAGGAACGCAGAGGGAAACGGTGTGCATCGATACGCACCGCATCCTCGACTCGTGCAGGGACCGGGATTGCTACAAGGACTATAAATGCCTTCTGACCGATTACGGGCAGGAGATCATCGAGCGCACGACGAATATCCGCGCGAAGGACGCCGAGATCGTGCAGGCGTGCGTATGCGTGGAACCGATCGACTTCAACCGCGGCTTCTACAAAGTGCAGGTCCGCTATTACGTCAAGGTAACGTGCGAAGCGTGCCTTGGGAGAGGGAGTGCGCAGGAGTTTTCCGGGATCGTGACGGTAAACAAGAGCGTTGTCCTGTTCGGGAGCGAGGGCAACGTCCACATTTACCGCAGCGTGTGCGATAATTGCTGCTGCTGCGAGGATTCCGACCGCGCGGCGAGCCACGGAACGAATATGCCGGAGGCCGTCGTGGAAGCGGTCGATCCCGTCATCCTGAGCTGCCGCGTGTGCGAGCCGCGCCCCGTCTGCAACTGCTGCTGCAGGTCGGCCGAGGTGCCGGAGACCGTCTCCTGCTGCGTCAACGGCGCGCTTGACGACAGAGAGGATCGGCGCGTTCTGCTCGTTTCTCTCGGGATGTTCTCGGTGATCCGCATCGAGCGGCCGGCGCAGCTGGTCGTCAGCGCGGGCAACTACGCCGTTCCCGACAAGGAATGCAGAGAAGCGGAAAGCGAAACGGATCCCTGCGGGCTCTTTCGCGAGATGGAGTTCCCGGTTTCCGAGTTCAGTCCCCCCGCTTTGCGCCAGCTCGAACGGTAACGGACT
>CAMKAU010000097.1 GCA_946410595.1 uncultured Clostridia bacterium | reverse complement strand
CAATCCCCTGGCGGCGAGCGGGGAAGGGAAAACATACGTTACGCAGGGAGAAAACGCGCCCTGCTATGAACTGGATATCACCAATGAACCGACGGGTTCGCTTGAGATCACCAAGGACGTGAGGGGCAAGGAAGGGGACGACGCTCCCGAAGGGACCTTTACGTATCCCATCACGATCACCACCTCCATCGGCGGCGTTCTGCATTATGTGACGCTCAACGAAACGGACAGCACTTACGAACTGACTACGACGGAATCGCAGCTTGAGGTCGTCAACGGCACGACGCTGACGGTCACCGGCCTGCCGGTCATTTACCGGAGCGTTACGCTGACCTATGATGTCAATGAGGTCAATCCCGGAAGCGTTACGATCACCGGCTTTACAAATATCGTCGTTCCCGGAACCACGGTGGAATCCGCGGGCCGCATCTCATTGAATGATGACGATTACACCGCCCAGGCGGGCCTTGTGAACGTGTACGAGCGCGACAGGGGCAGCCTGAGCATCGAAAAGAAGGTTTCCGTCAACGGCGAGATGTCCGATACTTCGCTTGTGGACGGCGAATACACCTTTACGGTGCAGAGCGACAGCGGCGTAACGCCGGCGACCGTGAAGACCGTGACCGTGACCATTTCGGGCGGCGCGGTGACCGCGGTCGGCGGGGACGGCGTGCTCCAGGGCGGCAAGGCGGTGGTTTCGGGCCTTCCGACCGGGACCTATACCGTAACGGAGGTCCTGACGGACGCCCAGAGCCAAAACGGCATCACGTTTACGGCGACAGGCAACACGTCCGTACAGGTCACAAAGAACAACACGACTGATATACCGACTTCGGCCTTTACCAACAACATCGAAACGACGGACCTTACGGTCAGCAAGACCGTTGTTTCGCCGATCCCCGCGGACGATTCGAAGACGTTCACCTTCACGGTGAAGGTGACCCGGGGAGACGGCACGGCGCTGAAGGGCACGTTCGTTACCTCGTCCGTTGACGGAGCCGGGACGACGGCGGCCGGGACCGTGTCATTCAACGACAACGGTGAGGCGAGCGTCACCACGAGCGGCAGCGGCAGCGTGACGATCACCGGCCTGCCCAAGGGATCCACCTATAGCGTAACGGAAACGGCGAGCACGGAGTTTGTTGTCGTGCCGGAGAGCGCGGCGGTATCGGGGACCCTGACGGCGGCGGAGATCGCGGAGTTTACGAATACCCGCAAGACCGGCAGCCTGACGGTGAACAAGAGCCTGCAGGGCAAAGGCGACGACGCGGCGCCCGCGGGGACCTATGAATACGACATCAAAGTGAGCGTGGTGATCGGCGGGACCACGTATTACGTGAAGAAGTCCGGCGACGCGTATGAGCTGACGGAAGATACATCGCTTCTTACGGTCAAAAACGGCACGGCGCTGACGATCACCGGCCTGCCGGTCATATATGAGGGCGATCCGCTGACCTATAAGGTGGAAGAGGCGGATCCCGGCAGCGTTGCCATTGCCGGGTATACCAACGTGAACGTAGCCGGCGTCACCGTCGAGACGGTGACGGGTATTGCCGTGACCACCGAAACTCCCGGGCAGGCGAACCTTGTGAACGTGTACGAGCGCGACAAGGGGAGCCTGAGCATAGAGAAAACGGTGACGGTGAACGGCGCCGCCGTTGAGAACACCACTCTGGTGGACGGCGTGTACACCTTTACGGTGCAGAGCGGCAGCGGCGTAACGCCTGCGACCAAGAAGACCGTGACCGTGACCATTTCGGGCGGCGCGGTGACCGCGGTCGGCGGGGACGGCACGCTTGAGGGCGGCAAGGCGGTGGTTTCGGGCCTTCCGACGGGCACGTACAGCGTGACGGAGAACCTGACGGACGAGCAGATCGGCAAGGGCGTCACGTTCACGGCATCGGGCAATACATCCGTGCAGGTGACAAGGAACAACACGGCGAGCATACCCACGGCGTCGTTTGTGAACAATATCGACGTGGGGAGCCTGAAGATCACGAAGATCGCCAAAGTGGGAGAGACCGAGGCGAAAGAGCTGACCGACGCCAGGAAGAGCCTTGCGGACGGCACCTATACCTTCGGAGTGTATACCGACAGCGCCGCGACGACGCCGGCGAAGAGAGCGGACGGAACGGACGTGGGCGAAGTAACGGTGGTCATCAGTGAGGGCGCGGCGACGGAAGCAGCGGAAATTACGGACCTGCTGCCCGGGAAGTATTATGTGAAGGAGACCGGCAGCGACAACAGCGCGGTGCTTCTTGACAGCAGTATCTACGAAGTGACGGTCACAGCCCGGCAGACGGGCAGCGCCGTGGCGGCTTCCGCGACGGCGACGGCCGTGAATACGCTGCCGCTGGGCAGCCTGAAGGTGACCAAGGCCATTCAGTCCACCTCCGGCGAAAGCATCGGGGCAACGCCTTCCTATCCCATCGTGATCACGGTGGTGCTGGACGGCGTGACCTATTACGTGCAGAGCGCGGACGGCAAGCTCGGGGAGAACGCGCCGGAAACCTCTCTGCAGGTGACGGCGGGGAGCGAACTGAGCATAGCCGGTCTCCCGTACGGTTCCTATACGGTAACGGAATCGAATCCCGGATCTGTGGCGATCGCGGGCTACAGCTATGTGAACGTCGAAGGGACCAGCAAACCCACCGATACCGCCGACGTCGGCAGCGCCGAAGGCCAGGCGAGCCTTGTGAACGTTTACGAGCGTGACAAGGGGAGCCTGAGCATCGAAAAGAAGGTTTCCGTCAACGGCGAGATGTCCGATACGTCGCTTGTGGACGGTGTGTACACCTTTACGGTGCAGAGTGACAGCGGCGTAACGCCGGCGACCGTGAAGACCGTGACCGTGACCATTTCGGGCGGCGCGGTGACCGCGGTCGGCGGGGACGGCGTGCTCCAGGGCGGCAAGGCGGTGGTTTCGGGCCTTCCGACCGGGACCTATACCGTAACGGAGGTCCTGACGGACGCCCAGAGCCAAAACGGCATCACGTTTACGGCGACAGGCAACACGTCCGTACAGGTCACAAAGAACAACACGACTGATATACCGACTTCGGCCTTTACCAACAACATCGAAACGACGGACCTTACGGTCAGCAAGACCGTTGTTTCGCCGATCCCCGCGGACGATTCGAAGACGTTCACCTTCACGGTGAAGGTGACCCGGGGAGACGGCACGGCGCTGAAGGGCACGTTCGTTACCTCGTCCGTTGACGGAGCCGGGACGACGGCGGCCGGGACCGTGTCATTCAACGACAACGGTGAGGCGAGCGTCACCACGAGCGGCAGCGGCAGCGTGACGATCACCGGCCTGCCCAAGGGATCCACCTATAGCGTAACGGAAACGGCGAGCACGGAGTTTGTTGTCGTGCCGGAGAGCGCGGCGGTATCGGGGACCCTGACGGCGGCGGAGATCGCGGAGTTTACGAATACCCGCAAGACCGGCAGCCTGACGGTGAACAAGAGCCTGCAGGGCAAAGGCGACGACGCGGCGCCCGCGGGGACCTATGAATACGACATCAAAGTGAGCGTGGTGATCGGCGGGACCACGTATTACGTGAAGAAGTCCGGCGACGCGTATGAGCTGACGGAAGATACATCGCTTCTTACGGTCAAAAACGGCACGGCGCTGACGATCACCGGCCTGCCGGTCATATATGAGGGCGATCCGCTGACCTATAAGGTGGAAGAGGCGGATCCCGGCAGCGTTGCCATTGCCGGGTATACCAACGTGAACGTAGCCGGCGTCACCGTCGAGACGGTGACGGGTATTGCCGTGACCACCGAAACTCCCGGGCAGGCGAACCTTGTGAACGTGTACGAGCGCGACAAGGGGAGCCTGAGCATAGAGAAAACGGTGACGGTGAACGGCGCCGCCGTTGAGAACACCACTCTGGTGGACGGCGTGTACACCTTTACGGTGCAGAGCGGCAGCGGCGTAACGCCTGCGACCAAGAAGACCGTGACCGTGACCATTTCGGGCGGCGCGGTGACCGCGGTCGGCGGGGACGGCACGCTTGAGGGCGGCAAGGCGGTGGTTTCGGGCCTTCCGACGGGCACGTACAGCGTGACGGAGAACCTGACGGACGAGCAGATCGGCAAGGGCGTCACGTTCACGGCATCGGGCAATACATCCGTGCAGGTGACAAGGAACAACACGGCGAGCATACCCACGGCGTCGTTTGTGAACAATATCGACGTGGGGAGCCTGAAGATCACGAAGATCGCCAAAGTGGGAGAGACCGAGGCGAAAGAGCTGACCGACGCCAGGAAGAGCCTTGCGGACGGCACCTATACCTTCGGAGTGTATACCGACAGCGCCGCGACGACGCCGGCGAAGAGAGCGGACGGAACGGACGTGGGCGAAGTAACGGTGGTCATCAGTGAGGGCGCGGCGACGGAAGCAGCGGAAATTACGGACCTGCTGCCCGGGAAGTATTATGTGAAGGAGACCGGCAGCGACAACAGCGCGGTGCTTCTTGACAGCAGTATCTACGAAGTGACGGTCACAGCCCGGCAGACGGGCAGCGCCGTGGCGGCTTCCGCGACGGCGACGGCCGTGAATACGCTGCCGCTGGGCAGCCTGAAGGTGACCAAGGCCATTCAGTCCACCTCCGGCGAAAGCATCGGGGCAACGCCTTCCTATCCCATCGTGATCACGGTGGTGCTGGACGGCGTGACCTATTACGTGCAGAGCGCGGACGGCAAGCTCGGGGAGAACGCGCCGGAAACCTCTCTGCAGGTGACGGCGGGGAGCGAACTGAGCATAGCCGGTCTCCCGTACGGTTCCTATACGGTAACGGAATCGAATCCCGGATCTGTGGCGATCGCGGGCTACAGCTATGTGAACGTCGAAGGGACCAGCAAACCCACCGATACCGCCGACGTCGGCAGCGCCGAAGGCCAGGCGAGCCTTGTGAACGTTTACGAGCGTGACAAGGGGAGCCTGAGCATCGAAAAGAAGGTTTCCGTCAACGGCGAGATGTCCGATACGTCGCTTGTGGACGGTGTGTACACCTTTACGGTGCAGAGTGACAGCGGCGTAACGCCGGCGACCGTGAAGACCGTGACCGTGACCATTTCGGGCG
>CAMKAU010000096.1 GCA_946410595.1 uncultured Clostridia bacterium | reverse complement strand
TCGAGGGGTACTTCGGCCGTGAGAGCGCCCTCTCCCTCTCCGCTTATCCGGAAACGGTCGACGCCGTTTCCGCTATGCTCTCCTACGTTGCCGAAACGCAGAAAACGGACCGTATTTTCCTTAATACGCTTGATTTTTATCTCGACGGGCGCTACATGGAGCTCGACGCAAGCACCATCCGCAATCTCGAACTGACAGAAACGCTCCGCGCAAAGGAAAAGCAGGGGTCTCTGCTTTCCGTGATCGATATGACCGGCACGGCGATGGGCGGGAGAATGCTGCGCAGGCGGCTGCTCCGGCCGCTGCTTTCCGTGGCGGAGATCCGTCGCCGTCAGCAAGGCGTGAAGGATCTCTTTGACGACTTCGAGACGCGGCAGGAGCTGCGCGAGCTGCTCTCCTCCGTGCTCGATCTGGAACGGCTGACGACAAAGAGTATCTACGGCTCCGCCAACGCGCGCGATCTCTACGCCGTGGGGGAGAGTATTGCCGTGATCCCGGAGATCAAAGCGAGGATCGCCGGGCTTTCCTCGCCGCTTTTCCGGGAGCTTTCCTCTACCTTCGACGATCTCTCCGATCTGCGCGACCTGATCCGCCGCGCCATCGCCAAGGACGCGCCGCTGACCGTGCGGGAGGGCGGGATGATCGCCCCCGGATACGACGAGGGCGTCGACTATCTCCGTTCGTTACGGGATAACGGCGAGACCTGGATCCGCGACGTGGAAAACAGAGAAAGAGAAGCCACCGGGATCAAGAATCTCAAGGTCAGCTATAACCGCGTCTTCGGATATTATATTGAAGTAACGAACTCGCAGAAAGAGCTTGTCCCGGAGCGCTATATCCGCAAACAGACGCTCACCGGGTCCGAACGCTTTATCACCCAGGAGCTGAAGGATATCGAAAGCACCATCCTCGGCTCAAACGACAAGCTCTGCGCCCTTGAATACTCGCTCTTTTGCCAAATTCGTGATAAGGTAACCGAGGCGGCTCCGCGCATCCTCTCGGCCGCGGACAAGCTGGCGCAGATCGACGTGGCCTGCTCGCTCGCCGAAGCGGCGGCGAAATACCGCTACGTTTGCCCCGAAGTCGATCAAAGCGACGTGATCTCCGTCCGCGACGGGAGGCACCCGGTCGTGGAGCGGTTTGCGGGACAGTCCTACTTTGTCCCGAACGATTCCGAACTGAATACCTCCGACCACCGCCTGATGCTGATCACCGGGCCCAACATGGCGGGCAAGTCTACCTATATGCGCCAGGTCGCCCTCATCACCCTGCTTGCTCAGATCGGCTCATTCGTTCCCGCGCGGGAGGCGCGGATCGGCATCGCCGACCGGATCTTCACCCGCGTCGGCGCGTCGGACGATCTTGCCAGCGGCCAGTCGACCTTTATGCTCGAGATGAACGAGGTGGCGTATATCCTCCAGAACGCCACGGAGCGGTCCCTTATTATCTTTGACGAGATCGGCCGCGGCACCAGCACCTACGACGGAATGAGCATCGCCCGCGCCGTTGCGGAATACACCGCCTCCAAAAAGATCGGCGCCCGGACGCTGTTTGCCACGCACTACCACGAGATGACGGTCCTGGAGGAGGAGATCCCCGGTATTGTCAACTATCACATAGCCGCCAAGAAAAAAGGCGATACGATCACCTTTTTGCGGAAGATTGTCCCCGGCTCCACCGACGACAGCTACGGGATCGAGGTCGCAAAGCTGGCGGGAATCCCCGCGGAGGTTATCCGCCGCGCAAAGGAGATCCTGCGCGGGATCGAGGAAAACGCCCCGCTCGCCGAGGGAAGGGAAACGCTCTCCCGCGCCGCGCAGACGCGCGATCCCGACGAGCCGGATACGATCTTTTCCCAAATCGAGGAGGACGTCAACCGTGAGATCGCGGACCGCCTGGCCGTGACCGATCTCAATACGCTGACTCCCATCGAGGCGATCAATCTCATCTGGGAGCTGAAAGGGAAGCTGAAGCCCTAAGGAGGAAGTATGCCTCATATCAACAAACTGGATATTTCCGTCGCCAATCTGATCGCGGCCGGAGAAGTGGTCGACAGACCCTCCTCCGTTCTCAAGGAACTGCTCGAGAACGCGATCGACGCGGGGGCAAAATCCGTTACCGCCGAGATCCGGCGGGGCGGGATCTCCCTCATCCGCGTGACCGACGACGGCTGCGGGATGACCCCGGAGGATCTGCCGCTCTCCGTTCTCCGCCATGCGACAAGCAAGATCAGCCGCGCAGAGGACCTCTCGGAGATCCTCACGCTCGGCTTCCGCGGAGAAGCCCTTGCCGCGATCTCCGCCGTGGCGGACGTACGGATCCTCACGCGCACCGCCGACGCGGACGTCGGCTCTCTCCTTGAAGCGGAGGCGGGCCGCGTTCCCCGGATCAGCGAGGTCGGCTGCGCCCGCGGGACGACCGTACTGGTGGAAAACCTCTTTTCCAACGTTCCCGCGCGGCAAAAGTTTTTGAAGTCCGACCGCACCGAGGGGCTTTCCTGCTCCTTCGTTGCGGAAAAGGTCGCGCTCTCCCATCCCGAGATCCGCTTTACCTATCTTATGGACGGCGCGGAAAAGTTTACCACCGCCGGCGACGGAAGCCGCAAAAACGCCCTATATTCCGTCTTCGGGCGGCAGTTTGCCGCCTCTCTGATCCCCGTTAAAGAGGAAGCGGGAGGCATCCTCGTTTCCGGCTATATCGGAACGCCCGCAAACGTTCACGCCAACAGGAGCTTTGAAAACTTCTTTATCAACGGGCGCTATATCCGCTCGAAAACGGCGACGGCCGCCGTCGAGCAGGCGTATCAGTCTTATCTGCCGGAAGGGAAGTTCCCGACCGCCTGCCTCTGGATCACCCTTTCCCCCGGGGTCGTGGACGTAAACGTCCATCCCGCCAAGCTGGAAGTCAAGTTTTCAAACGAACGCGCGGTCTTCGAGGCGGTCTATTACGCCGTCCGCACCGCGATCAAAAACGACGCGCAGCGAGCCACGCTCAACCTGCCGGCGGAGGAGAAAGCGGCCGCGCCCGCGGGGCAAAACGCTTCCTTCCGTCTCCCGCTTTCGACCGTTTCCGTCCCGATGCGCGACCGGAGCGAGCCGAAAGCCCCGGCGGACACCCTCCTTGACGCCGTTTTTCCGCCGCGGCAGGAGAGAACCGCTCCCGCTGCAACCGAGCCGCTTTTCCCGTCTTTCTCGCCCCGCGCCCCTCTCTCCAGCCCCCCGCCCTCCGATTTTTACGCCGGCTATCGTCCTGGCGCGGCGCCGATGCCCGGATACGAAGGACCGGCCGAGCCGACAGAAGAAAAGTCCCCCTCTCCCTCCGGAGAGCCGGAAAAGACTTCCACGCGGGAACCGTCCGCCCGTTTTCCCATCCGCTATCTCGGGATCGCCTTTGAAACCTATATCCTGGCGGAACGCGGGGACGAGCTTTTGATCATCGATAAGCACGCGGCGCACGAGCGTGTGATCTACGAAAGTCTGATCCGTACCCGCTTTGCCGACGACGCGCCCCCGCAGCTTCTCCTCGTTCCCATCCGCCTCCGGCTGACGCCGGTCGAGACGGCCGCCCTGGAGGAGTACGGAGAGGACGTCCGCCGGGCGGGGTTTGAGTTTACCGTTTCCGACGGTGGAGCGGACGTTACGCAGATCCCCGGGATCCTCACCCCTCCCCAGGCAGCCGATCTCCTTTCCTCAGCCGCCTCGCTTCTCGCGGAGGGGAGCGGCGTTTCCGCCGTCCGGATGAAGGAGGATCTCTTCCGGCGTTCCCTTTATACCGCCTCCTGCAAGGCGGCGATGAAGGGAGGGCGCTTTGACGGCGAGGAACACCTGCGCTGGCTCTGCGAGGAGCTGTCCCGCTGCGAGGATATCCGCGTCTGTCCGCACGGCCGGCCGGTCGTGACCATTCTCTCCCGCGCTTATCTTGATCGAAGCTTCCAAAGGACGAAATAAACCGATGTTTGAAGTGAAAAAGACGGAAGGCGCCGCCCGCCGCGGCGTTCTCCACACGGTACACGGCGATATCGAGACGCCCGTTTTTATGAACGTGGGGACCAGCGCCGCGATCAAAGGCGGCCTCTCCGCGCTCGATCTCAAGGAGATCGGCTGCACCGTTGAGCTTTCCAATACCTATCATCTCCATATCCGGCCGGGCGACGAGCTGATCCGCCGTCTGGGCGGCCTGCACCGCTTTATGTCCTGGGAGGGGCCGATCCTCACCGACAGCGGCGGCTTCCAGGTCTTCTCCCTCGCGCAGCTCCGCAAGATCACGGAGGAAGGGGTCGCGTTTTCCTCCCATATGGACGGCAAGCGGATTTTTATGGGGCCGGAGGAATCGATGCGCATCCAGTCCAATCTCGGCTCCACGATCGCGATGGCGTTTGACGAGTGCGTCGAAAACCCGGCGGAATACGCCTACGCGAAGATGTCCGCCGAGCGTACCGCGCGCTGGCTGCTCCGCTGCAAAGAGGAGATGAAACGCCTCAACGCCCTTGAGACTGCCGTCAATCCCCACCAGCTCCTCTTCGGGATCAACCAGGGCTGCACCTACGCCGATCTGCGGATCGAACACATGAAGACGATCGCGGAATACGAACTGGACGGATATGCGATCGGCGGTCTTGCGGTGGGGGAACCGGCGCCCGTGATGTACGAGATGATCGAAACGGTGGAGCCGTATATGCCGAAAGACAAGCCGCGATACCTGATGGGTGTGGGAACGCCTGTCAATATCCTCGAGGGGATCTATCGCGGCGTGGACTTTTTCGACTGTGTGATGCCCAGCCGGAACGCCCGCCACGGCAACCTCTTTACCCATTTCGGCAAGATCAATCTCAATAACGAAAAATATGCCGAGGACCCGCGGCCGATCGATCCCGTCTGCGGATGCGAGGCCTGCCGCCATCACAGCCGCGCGTATATCCGGCACCTCTTCAAGGCACGGGAGGCGCTGGCGATGCGCCTTTGCGTGATCCACAATCTCTATTTTTACAACGAGATGATGCGCGATATCCGGCAGGCGCTCGACGAAGGGCGGTACGAGTCCTTTTACCGGGAAAAACGGGCGATCTACGACGCCCGCTGCGCGGACTGAGCCTCTGTTACCGCGCCTGTTTTCAAAACGAAAAAGATCCCGCCGGCGTGCAGCCGGCGGGATCTTGTTTTGAGAGATCAGAGTGATTTGAAAAATGAGTAGAGAAAGCCGGGTAAAAAGCGGAAGATAAGC
>CAMKAU010000095.1 GCA_946410595.1 uncultured Clostridia bacterium | reverse complement strand
CATCCTGCACAGTGAGAACAAACCGTTGCGGCGGGAGATAAACCCCCGCCCTACAATAATAGCGGGACACCCCCCAAGTAGGGCAGGGACCGCCGCGGGGCTTTAGCCGCGCGGCATGAAACGGAAGGCGCGGGGCGCCTGACCCGTGGCATCCGATATCTCCTGCCGTTTTTCCTTTTTGTAACTTTCCATTCGCTCCCGCAGGGAGCGAGCATCACGTTGCAGCGCAACGCATCATTTTGCCGGAGGCAAAACATCATTTGCGCCATCGGCGCAAACATCATTGCCGCGCGTCGTCAGGAGCGCGGCTTCGCGCGGCTCTCTTGGCTCTCCAAGAGCGGCCTTAAATACTGCCCCGTAAAGGACTTTTTATTCTTTGCGACCTCCTCGGGGGTGCCGGTGGCGATAACGCGGCCGCCGGCGTCGCCGCCCTCGGGGCCGAGGTCGATGAGGTAATCGGCGGTTTTGATCACGTCGAGGTTATGCTCGATGACGAGGACGGTATTTCCCTGTTCGACGAGGCGGTTGAGAACGTCGAGCAGGTGTTCGATATCGGCGGCGGCGAGGCCGGTGGTCGGTTCGTCGAGGAGATAGATGGTTTTACCGGTGCTGCGTTTGGCGAGCTCGTAGGCGAGCTTGACGCGCTGCGCCTCCCCGCCGGAGAAGGTGGTGGCGCTCTGCCCGAGCTTGACGTAGCCGAGCCCGACGTCGCAGAGGGTATTCAGTTTTCCCGCGATGGCGGGGATATCGGAGAAGAAGGCGGCGGCCTCCTCGACGGTCATCTCCAGCACGTCGGCGATGTTTTTGCCTTTGAAGCGGACCTCGAGCGTTTCGCGGTTATAGCGTCTGCCTTTGCAGACGTCGCATTTGACGTACACGTCGGAGAGGAAGTGCATTTCGATCCGTTTGACGCCGTCGCCGCCGCAGGCCTCGCAGCGGCCGCCGGAAACGTTGAAGGAGAAGCGGCCGGGGTTATAGCCGCGGGCTTTTGCGTCCTTGGTTTTGGCAAAGAGGGCGCGGATATCGTTGAAAACGCCGGTATAGGTGGCGGGGTTGGAGCGCGGGGTGCGGCCGATGGGGCTCTGGTCGATGCTGATGATCTTATCGAGCGCCTCCTCCCCCTCGATCGAGTCGAAAGCGCCGGGCTTTGTCGAGGCGCGGTTGAGCTTGGCGGCGAGGGCGCGGTAGAGGATCATATTGACAAGCGAGGACTTGCCGGAGCCGGAAACGCCGGTGACGCAGGTAAAGGCGCCGAGGGGGATCGTAACGTCGATATTTTTGAGGTTGTTCTGGCGGGCGCCGCGCACGGTGAGGAAGCGGCCGTTGCCCTTGCGCCGGACGGCGGGGACGGGGATCTTCCGCCTGCCGGAGAGAAAGTCCCCGGTGACCGACCCCTCGGTTGCCGCGACCTCCTCCGGCGTGCCGGCGGCGATCAGGCGTCCGCCGTGGACGCCGGCGCCGGGGCCGATATCGACGAGGTAGTCCGCCGCGCGCATCGTCTCCTCGTCGTGCTCGACGACGATGACGGTGTTGCCGAGGTCGCGGAGGTTTTTGAGGGCGGCGATCAGCTTGCCGTTGTCCCGCTGATGGAGCCCGATGCTCGGCTCGTCGAGGATATAGGTAACGCCGGTCAGCGAGGAGCCGATCTGGGTGGCCAGGCGGATGCGCTGCGCCTCCCCGCCGGAGAGGGTGCCCGCCTTGCGGGAGAGGGTGAGGTAGGAAAGCCCCACGTTCGAGAGGAAGGAGAGGCGGGCGCGGATCTCCTTGAGGATCTCGCGCGCGATGACCGCCTTTTCCCCCTCGAGGGCGAGGGAGGAAAAGAAGGGGAGCAGCTTTTCCACCGGGAGATCGCAGAGCCGGGCGATGTTCAGCCCCCCGACGGTCACCGAGAGGACGGCGGGGTTGAGGCGGTCGCCGCGGCAGGCGGGACATTCCGTTTCCTCGAGGAAGGCGTCGTAGTATTCGCCGGGGAAGGTCTTTCTCCGGCGTTCGATGGCGTTGACGATCCCCTCAAAGGCGGCAAACTGGCGGGTGGAGCGTTTGCCGAAGGTGCGGACCACGTCGTAGCGCTCGTCGCCGGAGCCGTAGAGGAGGACCCGGAGCGCCTCGTCGGAGAACTCGGCGATCGGCATATCGAGGGTAAAGCCGTGCTTTTCCCCCACCGCGGCGATCAGGGGGCCGCTCCAGGAGTCGTCGTCCATGCTTTTGAAGCCGTTGGCGGCGATGGCGCCCTGCCGCAGGGAGAGGGAACGGTCGGGGATGACCTTGTCTACCGAAACGTGCTGCAGCTCGCCGAGCCCGGCGCAGACGGGGCAGGCGCCGATGGGATTGTTGAAGGAGAACATCCGCGGCTCGAGCTCCCCGAAGGAAAAGCCGTGCTCCTCGCAGGCGTAGTTCTGAGAAAAGGCGAGCTCCTTTCCGCCCTTTCCCTCCCGGTCGGGGAGGACCTCGACGATCAGGTTGCCGTCGGCGGCGCGGAGGGCGGTCTCCGCCGAGTCGGCGACGCGCCGGCGAACCCCCTCCTTCATCACAAGGCGGTCGACGACGATCTCGATCCGGTGTTTTTTGTTTTTGTCAAGCGGGATCTCCTCGGAGAGATCGTAGAGGATCCCGTCCGCGCGGACGCGGGCGTAGCCGCTCTTTTTCGCGTCCGAGAGGACCTTTTCGTGCCGGCCCTTTTCCCCGCGCACGACGGGGGCGAGGATCTGAAAACGGCTCCCCTCCGGCAGGGCGAGGATCTGATCGACGATGCCGTCGGTGGACTGGCGGGCGATCTCCTTGCCGCAGACGGGGCAGTGCGGCGTGCCGGCGCGGGCGTAAAGGAGACGGAGATAGTCGTAGATCTCCGTCACGGTGCCGACGGTGGAACGCGGGTTGTGGGAGGTGGTCTTCTGGTCGATGGAGATGGCGGGGGAGAGCCCCTCGATGGAGTCCACGTCCGGCTTGTCGAGCTGCCCGAGGAACTGCCGCGCGTAGGAGGAGAGGGACTCCACAAAGCGCCGGTGCCCCTCCGCGTAGAGGGTGTCGAACGCGAGGGAGGACTTGCCGGAGCCGGAGAGCCCGGTCAGAACGACCAGCTTGTCCCGGGGGATGGTCACGTCGATGTTTTTGAGGTTGTTTTCCCGCGCGCCGCGGATGACGATCTTTCTTTCTTCCATATCCAATGCCTTTTTTCAGCGTTTTTCTTTCGGTCCGGTCTCTCCGCGCAGCTCGCGGATCCGGTCGCGCAGGTAGGCCGCGCGTTCAAACTCCAGCCGGGAGGCGGCGCGCCGCATCTCGGCGGAGAGCTCGGCGATCGCGCGTTCGCGCTCGGCCGCCGTGAGTTTCTTTTTCTGTTTTTCTCCCTTGCCGGGGAGCTTGCCGGCGGAGGTGTCGATCACGTCGCGCACGTCCTTTCTGATCGTCTGCGGGACGATGCCGTGCGCCTTGTTGTACGCCTCCTGCGCGGCGCGGCGGCGGTTCGTCTCCCCCACGGCGGCGGTGATCGAACGGGTCATCACGTCGGCGTAGAGGATCACGCGGCCGCGGGCGTTCCGGGCGGCGCGGCCGATGGTCTGGATGAGAGAGGTCTCCGACCGGAGCAGCCCCTCCTTGTCCGCGTCGAGGATGCCGACAAGGGCGACCTCCGGGATGTCCAGCCCCTCGCGCAGCAGGTTGATCCCCACCAGCACGTCGAACACCCCGAGCCGGAGATCGCGGATGATCTCCATCCGCTCCAGCGTGTCCACGTTGTGGTGGATATACTTGCTTTTGATGCGGTTCTGGTCGAGGTATTCGGCGAGGTCCTCCGCCATCTTCTTCGTCAGGGTGGTGACAAGCACCCGCTCGCCGCCCGCGACGGTCTTTTTGATCTCGCCGATCAGGTCGTCCACCTGCCCCTCGATCGGGCGGATCTCCACCGCGGGATCGAGCAGCCCGGTCGGGCGGATCAGCTGCTCCGCGACGCGGGCGGAACGGTTCCGCTCGTACTCGGCGGGCGTGGCGCTGACAAAGATCACCTGGTTGATATGCCGCTCGAACTCCTCAAAGTTCAGCGGCCGGTTATCGTAGGCGGAGGGGAGGCGGAAGCCGTACTCCACAAGGTTCTGCTTGCGCATCCGGTCTCCGCCGCTCATCCCGCGCACCTGCGGGACGGTTACGTGGGACTCGTCGATGAAGAGGAGAAAATCCTTGGGGAAATAGTCGAGCAGGGTGTAGGGCGTGGAGCCGGGCGCGCGGCCGGAGAGGATGCGGGAGTAGTTCTCTACCCCGCTGCAAAAGCCGACCTCGCGCAGCATCTCAAGATCGTACCGGGTCCGCTCGCCGATGCGCTGCGCCTCGAGCAGCATCCCCCGCTCGGTAAAGTACGCCTCGCGCTCGGAAAGCTCCGCCTCGATCTCGGCGTACGCGGCCTCCCGCCGCTCGGCGGAAACCGCGTAGTGCGAGGCGGGAAACACCCCGATATAGGAAAGCTCGCGCAAGACCTCGCCGGTCAGAACGCTGATCTCGGTGATGCGGTCGATCTCGTCGCCGAAAAACTCGATCCGGACCGCCTTTTCCGCCGCGCGGGCGGGGATCACCTCGATCACGTCTCCCCGCACGCGGAACTTGTCGCGCTCGAGGGAAATATCGTTGCGCTCGTAGCCGATATCCACGAGCCGGGCGATCACCTCCTCGCGGGAGACCGCCATCCCCCGCCGGAGCGAAACGAGCATGGAAAGGTATTCCGCCGGATCGCCGAGACTGTAAATGCAGGAAACGCTGGAAACGATCAACACGTCCCGCCGCTCAAAGAGCGAGGAGGTCGCGCTGTGGCGGAGACGGTCGATCTCGTCGTTGATCATCGCGTCCTTTTCGATATACATATCCTTGCCGGGGATGTACGCCTCCGGCTGGTAGTAGTCGTAATAGGAAACGAAGTACTCCACCGCGTTCTCGGGGAAAAACTCGCGGAACTCGGAGCAGAGCTGCGCCGCCAGCGTCTTGTTGTGGGCGAGGACGAGGGTGGGACGGTTGACGTTGGCGATCACGTTCGCCATCGTGAAGGTCTTGCCGGAGCCGGTCACGCCGAGCAGCGTCTGCGCCCGCTCCCCCGCAAGCACCCCCTCCGTCAGCGAGCGGATCGCTTCCGGCTGGTCGCCCGTCGGCGCGTACGGCGCGTGCAGGATGAATTTATCCATCGTCTTCCCCCCTTTTCGGATAGTATACCACAAGAACGCATATCTGTAAACCTACTTTTCTGAAGAAAAGTAGGCAAAAGACTTTCCAAAAAGAAGAATTAAGGCGCGAACAAAGCGAACAGTATCAAAAAGCCGGTCGGTAGGTCTGACCGGCTTTTTGCTTTGTCTGTTCAGCGCAGGATGACCGCGCTTTTTGCCTCCCTCTTGAGGGAGGTGGCGCGGCTTGCCGCGACGGAAGGAGTTTTTTCAATCCTTGTTTCTTCTTTGCTCTCATCCTTACCGCCCGCCTACTCCTTCACCCGCTGCGCGGGAGCTCCCTCCCGGAGGGAGCCAAAGATAGAAGCAATCGAGAAGCGGCAGGAGCAAGCCCCTGCCCTACAAGGGAGAACGCACTTTCTTTTCGTGTA
>CAMKAU010000094.1 GCA_946410595.1 uncultured Clostridia bacterium | reverse complement strand
TACCGGGTCGGCTTTCGTATTGGATTTGCTATGAACACGCTTTCTCTAATTCTTTGCCCTTTTTGAAAAGTCTTTTGCTTCCTTTTCTTCAGAAAAGGAAGTCCTCTTTAGAACGCCCAGTTGCCTTTGCGGAAAACGGGGACTTTTTTGCCGTCGCGGGTGACGGCGGTGATCTCGAGATCGGGGGAGCCGACCATAAAGTCGACGTGGATCATCGAGTTGTTGATCCCCTTTGCGCGGCATTCTTCGAGGGTGTACTTGTCGAAGTCCTTGATGCAGTTTTCAAAGCCGCGGCCGAGGGCGAGGTGGCAGCAGGCGTTTTCGTCGAAGAGGGTGTTGTTGAAGACGATCTCCGAGTTGCGGATCGGGGAGTCGTAGGGGACGAGCGCGACCTCGCCGAGCATCGACGCGCCCTCGTCCATCCCGACCATCTCGCGCAGGAGCGCCTCGTTCTTTTCCGCCTTGACCTCGACGACCTTGCCCTTCTCGAACCGGACGGAGAAGTTCTCGATGAGCTCGCCGCGGTAGGAGAGCGGACGGGTAGAGTAGACGATCCCCTCGGCCTCTCCCTTCATCGGAGAGGTGAAGACCTCCTCGCTCGGGATATTCGGGTTGAACTCGACGCCGGAGAGCGTCTTTTCGCTGCCGCCCATAAAGAGGGCGTCCGGGATGAGACCGACCTTCAGATCGGTGCCGTTATCCGCGCGGTAGAGAAGCTCGCGGATGCCGAGAGAATTGAGATAGGCGCAGCGGGCGGCGAGGTCGGCGTTATGGTCCTTCCACGCCTGCACGGGGTCCGGTCCGTCCGCGCGGGAGGTATAGAGGATCGCTTCCCACAGCTTTTCCATCGCCTGGTTTGCGCGCAGGCCGGGGAACACGCTCTTCGCCCACGCCTTGCCCGGCACGGCGGCGATCACCCACTGATACTTGTTTTCCATCTCGTCGCGGATCGGCTTGATGATCGGATAGCGCGCCTGCGAGACCTTGGAGACCTTTTTCTGGTTGACGCCCTTCATCCCGTTCGGATCCTCGGAGTCGATATAGATCATCGCGGGGAGCGCTTTCACGCCGTGCTTGAGCTTGGCGATCTCCCAGTCGTCGAACCGGGACAGGGACTTGAGCGTGCGGTGGCGGATCGCAAGCTTTTCAAGGGGCTGATACTCCCACTCCACGCGGACCTTGGAGGCGCCCGCTTTGTAGCACTCCTCCGCCGTCATCGCGACGAACTCCGGCTGGTCAAGTCCGGCGCGGATCACGACCTCCTGACCCTTCTGGACGTTGGCGCCCATCCGTGCGATCAGACGGGCAAAGTTGCGCATCGTTGTTTTTTTCATCTTTTTCCCTCCTCGCCCGGCGAGGTAAGCTCACCGAGCTTTTGTTTGATCAGTTTCATATCGTCGAGCATGTCGCCTTTGCGGCGGGGGTCCCGCAGCAGCGCCGCGGGGTGGAAGACCGCCGTAACGGCGCGGCCGCGCCGGACGTACCACTGTCCGTGGTCGCGGGTGATGCGGAAGTCGTCCCCGATCAGCCGGTGGGCGGAGATCCTGCCGAGGCAGACGATCACCTTCGGGTCGATCAGTTCGATCTGCCGCCAGAGGAAGCGGATACAGGCGTCCTCCTCGGCGGGCAGCGGGTCGCGGTTTTTCGGCGGGCGGCACTTGAGGATATTGGCGATATACACCTTCTCGCGCGGGATGTCCACGGCATAGAGATATTTATCGAGCAGCTCGCCCGCCCGGCCGACAAAGGGGATCCCGGAGAGGTCCTCCTTTTCCCCCGGCGCCTCGCCGACGAACATCAGCTCCGCCGTTTCGCTCCCGGTGCCGAATACCAGATTGGTCCTCGTTTCCCACAAGGAACAGCCGCGGCACGCTTCGCACTCCCGCCGCAGGTCTTCCCACTCCGCCATAGACGCCTCCCCGCCGTTTTTTTCCTCTCTATCTTATCACAGCGGGAGAAAGATGTCAAACACAAATCGCTTTTTCTTGCAACTTTCCGCGCGGCGTGGTACAATAAAGAAAACAAGGAGGCGCGCTATGGCAACGGAAGCAAAAATCAGGATCTTTCACGCGGGGGACGTCCATCTCGACACGCCCTTTTCCCGCCTTGACGCCGAACGCGGCGAGGCGCGGCGGCGCGACCTGCGCTCGACCTTTACCGGCATGATGCTCTACGCGAGGATGAAAAACTGTCAGCTCGTTCTGCTGCCGGGCGATCTCTTTGACGACGGCTTTGCGACGAAGGAGACGGTCGAGCTGCTCTGCCGCGAGTTTGAGAACTCGCCGGATATCCGCTTTGTCATCGCGCCCGGCAACCACGATCCTTACCGCCCCGGCTCCGTCTACGCGGCGAAAAAGTTCCCCGAAAACGTCTATATCTTCTCCTCGCCCGCCGTTTCGCGCTTTGAGTTCCCCGAGCTCGGCGCCGACGTGTACGGCTGGGCGTTTACCTCCTCCTTTCTGACCGAGGATCCGCTCGCCGGCTTTGCCCCGGAGGAAAACGGCCGGATCCGCCTGCTCTGCGCCCACGGGGACCTCACCTCTCCCGTCTCGAACTCCTGTCCCCTCTCGGAGAGCGATTTCGTGCGCGGGGGCTTTACCTACGCGGCGCTCGGGCATATCCACAAATCCCCCGGCATCAAGCGCGTCGGCCGGACCTGGTTCGGGTACAGCGGCTCCCCCGAGGGGCGGAGCTTTGACGAATGCGGGGAGCGCGGCGCCTACTACGCCGAGATCGACGAAGAAGGGGAGGTCGCCGTCTCCTTCGTTCCCTTCTCCCGCCGGATCTACCGCAAGGAGAGCTGCGATCTCACCGGCTGCCGCACCGAAGCGGAGGCCTCTCACCGCATCCTCGGACTTTTTGAGCGGGAAAAACTGGGCAAAAACGTGATCCTCCGCCTCACCCTGACCGGCTCCTGCGCCCCCGGGCTCACCGTCCGGGAAGACGAGCTGGCGGAGCGGGTCTTTTCCCTCGATCTGCGGGACGAGACCTCCCCGACCTTCGACGGCGCGCTCTTGGAGCAGGATCTTACCCTGCGCGGCGCGCTCTACCGGATCCTCTTGCCGGAGCTGACCTCGGAGGATCCCGAGGTGCGGCGGACGGCGGCGGACGCCCTCCGCTGCGGGCTGACGGCGCTGGACGGCGGCGTCCCCGCCGACCTCTGAAAGGAGCGTTTTTATGCTGCTGGAAGAACTCTATATCGAACGGTTTGCCGGACTTTCCGATCTTTCGCTCTCCTTTTCCGAGGGGCTCAACCTGATCGAAGGGAAAAACGAAAGCGGAAAAAGCTCGGTCGCCGGGTTTATCAAGTTCCTCTTTTACGGCGTTTCCGGCAAGGGGACGGACGGCGCGGAACTCCCCGAGCGCACGCGGATCCTGCCCTTTGACGCCGCCCACGTCGGCGGTTGGGCGACCGTCCGCACCGCCGACCGCCGTCTGAAGATCCGCCGCTCCCTCTCCGTCAGCCGGTCCGGCTCCCGGGAGAGCGCGCGGGAGACCAAAGAGATCTACGACGCCGACACCGGCGACCTGCTCTTTTCCGGCGAGGAGCCGGGGGAGCTGCTCTTCGGCGTCGAGGCAAAGCTCTACCGTTCCACCGCCTTTTTCCGCCAGATGGCGGACGCCGCGCCCGAGCGGGGGGAGGTGAGCGCCGCGATCGGCAATATCCTCTTCTCCGGCGACGAAGGGACCGACGTCCGGCGGGCGCAGAAAACGCTCGACGAGCTGCGCGTCCGTCTCCTCTACAAAAAGGGGAAGGGCGGCGAGATCTTCGATCTGAGGGAGGAGGAACGCCGCCTGCAGGACCTCTTGCGGGAAGCGGAGGAATCGAACCGCAGTGTGATCGCGACCGAAGGAGAGCTTGACGCCCGCCGGGAAAAGCTGGCGGCGCTGGAAAAACAGGAAGCGGAGATGACCGCCCGCGTCAAAGCGGCAAAGATCCGCCTCGCCCTCGCCTGCCGCGAGGAAAAGCGGGACAAGGAAGCCGCCCTCGCCGAAAACAGAAAAACCCTCCTCGCCCTCTGCCCGGACGGGGAAAAGCCGGAGGCGTCCGATCTCTCGGCGGCGCGCCGCGCGGCGCCCGAGCTGCCCCTGCGCGAAGAGGAGCTGCGGGACGCGCTGGAAACGCAGCGGCGCCTGGAAGACGAACTCGCCGCCCTCCCCGCAAGCGAAGAAAACGGGGAGGAGATCGAGGCGGCGGGCGGCGCCGAGCGCGTCCGTTCCGAGCACGGTTTTCTCCTGAAAAAGAAACGGGCCGACCGCCTGTTTGCGATCCTGTTCGCTCTGTTCGGGGCGGCGGCGGTCGCCTTCGGGCTGCTTGCGCTTTCCTCCCTGCTGCCCTTTTTGACCGAGCCGCTTTCCTCCGGGATCGGCCGCCCCGCCGCGATCCTCGGCGGCGCGCTCCTGCTCGTTTCCCTCTTTTACCTCGCCGGCGCGATCCGCGCCGCGGGCAAGGCGCGCTCCCTGCGCGCCCGGATCTGCGGGAGCTGCGGCGAACGGGCGTTCGGCCCCCGGATGGACGCTTATCTTGACAACGCGCGCGAGCTGCGCGACAAACGCCTTTCCGTTTCCGCGGCGAAGGCAAAGGCCGACGCGGCAAACGAACGCTTTGCCGCTCTCGCCGCCGACGCGCGGCGGCTGCTGGCCCGTCTGAACGACGGCGAAGAAGAAAACGTCCCGGACGGCGCCCTCGCCGCCGCCCTGCAAACGGCGGCGGACCGGGCGGACGAGCGCGGACGGCAGGCCGTCCGGCTCGAAGCGGAGGGGGCCGCCCTCCGCGCCCGGATCACGGAGCTCTCCCGCTCGGTCGGTCCGGAGGAGGAGGAAACGCTCCGCGCCGAGCTTGCGGGGCTTGCCCTCCCGCCGGAGGACCCCTCCCAGACGATCGCCTCCCTCGAGCAGGGCGTGGAGTTTTACCGCCGGCAGGCACAGCTCCAGCGCTCGGAGATCCACAAACGCGAGCTGCTCCTCGCCGACCTGCGCGCGCGCTCCCTCGACCCCTACGCCGTCTCCGGCAAGCTCTTTGAGACCCAGTCCGCCCTCGCCTCCGCCGAGCGGCGCTACCGCGCCTGCGAACGCGCCATCGAGGCGCTCTCCGAGGCGGGTCAGGAGATCCGCGGCGGCGTTGCCCCCGCCCTCTCCGCCGGCGCCCGCGAACGCCTTGCCGCCGTCACGGACGGCCGCTACGGCGCCCTCACGGTCGCAAGCGACCTCTCCCTCTCCTACGAAGACAAGGCGGGCACGCACAGCCCCGAGCAGTTCAGCGCCGGCACGCGCGACCTCGCCTACCTCTCCCTCCGCCTCGCCCTCGTCGATCTCCTCTACGTGAAGGAAAAACCGCCCCTCATCCTCGACGAAACGCTCGCCTTCCAGGACGCGGAACGCACCCGCCTCGCCCTCGCCCTCCTCGCGCAGGAAGGGGAACGCGGCGCGCAGTCCCTGCTCTTTACCTGCCGCGGCGAGGAATCCGCCGCCGGCGCCGGCGTCCCCATGACGAGGATCCGGTTAGAGAAAGAAGAAAACGCCTTCCTTTTCTGAAGAAAAGCACCTGCTTTTCTGAAGAAAAGCAGGCACCTACTTTTCTGAAGAAAAGTAGGCAAAAGACTTTTTGAAAAGGGTAAAG
>CAMKAU010000093.1 GCA_946410595.1 uncultured Clostridia bacterium | reverse complement strand
GTTCTCACCGGGTTTTCTCTTGATTATTACGCCGTTCTCTCCATGAAGGACGTCGAAAAGATGATCGACAGCATCGGCGGCGTGACCGTTAGCGTCCCCTTTATTATGCGGTACACAGACAAAGATCAGGACCTGGAAATCGATATCCGCTCCGGCACGCAAACGCTGGACGGGAAAAACGCGATGAACTTCATCCGCTTCAACGGATATCCGGAGGGCTCGCCCTATTCCCGCATTACCTCCGCGAACGCTTTTCTTGAGGCGTTTGCCACCGCTTTCTCCTCCCAGGCCACCCTCCAGAAGCTTGAAGCGCTCTACGAGCTTCTCTCCGGCGAGTCCGTAACCACCTTCCCCGCCGCCCTCCTTCCCGATTATACCGATCTTCTCTCGCATCTCGGGCAATACGAACGGATATCCGTGACCTATCCCGGCCGGTATTCCTATTCCGCGGAAGAAGTGACCCTCTTCATCCCGGATACCAACAGCGCCATCCTTATTTATTCCAATTACAGATAACGGAGACCAACATGAAGAACACCGAAAAAACACTGGAACAGATCGTCAATCTTTGCAAAAACCGCGGATTCATCTTTCCCGGATCCGAGATCTACGGCGGGCTTGCCAACACCTGGGACTACGGTCCGCTCGGCACGCGCCTCAAAAACAACGTCAAGGACGCCTGGCGCAAGCGCTTCATTCAGGAGCGGCACAACAGCTTTGAAGTGGACGCCGATATCCTGATGAACCCCCGCGTCTGGGAGGCGAGCGGCCACGTTGCCAGCTTTGCCGATCCTCTGCTCGACTGCAAGGAGTGCAAGATGCGCTTCCGCGCGGACAACCTGATCGACGACTTTGCGCCCGACGCGCACGCCGACGGTATGACAAAAGAGGAGATGTTCCAGTATATCAAGGATCATCACATTCCCTGCCCCAACTGCGGGAAACACAACTTCACCGATATCCGCGAGTTCAATCTGATGTTCCAGACCTTCCGCGGCGTGACCAACGACGCGAAAAGCGTTATCTATCTGCGGCCGGAAAACGCCCAGGGCGAATACGTCAACTATCCGAACGTCCTGCGCTCGATGCGCGCAAAGATCCCCTTCTCCATCGGGCAGATCGGCAAAGCGTTCCGCAACGAGATCACCCCCGGCAACTTCACCTTCCGCACCATCGAGTTTGAGCAGATGGAGTTCCAGACCTTCTGCAAACCGGGCGACGACCTGGATTTCTATCAGTATTTCAAACAGTTCGGCAAACAGTTTTTCATGGATCTCGGGCTGCCGGAGGAAAACCTCCGCTTCCACGATCACGAAAAGCTGGCGCACTACGCGAAAGCCGCCTGCGATATCGAGTTCCTCTTCCCCACGCTCGGCTGGGGCGAGATCAACGGAACGCACGACCGGACCGACTTCGATCTCGGCCGTCATCAGGAATACAGCGGACAGAAGCTGGAATACCTCGATCCCGTAACAAACGAGCGCTACGTTCCTTATATCGTGGAAAGCACCTACGGGCTTGACCGCACGGTCCTCGCCCTGCTTTGCCAGGCCTACGACGAGGAAGTCGTGGATCCCGAAAAGAACGACGTCCGCACCGTTCTCCGCCTTAACCCGGCTATGGCTCCGATCAAGGCCTCCATCCTCCCGCTCTCCAAAAAGCTCGGAGAGAAGGCGATGGAGATCCGGGACGAGCTTGCCAAGTCCTTTATGGTGGAATACGACGAGACCGGCTCGATCGGCAAGCGCTACCGCCGCGCCGACGAGATCGGCACGCCGTTCTGCGTGACCTACGACTTTGAGTCCGAGACCGACGGCTGCGTGACCGTCCGCGACCGCGACACGATGGAGCAGGTCCGGATCCCGATCGGGTCGCTCAAGGTTTATATCGCCGAAAAGATCGGTCTTTAACCGCGCAAAAATCACTTCAACGGCTTTTCGCCGTTGAGGTGATCTTTTTGCCCCGGCCGCCCCAATCCATAACCGAAAGGAAGAACCGATGGTAGATCTTCTCAATCTTCAAAAGTTTTTTATCGAACGGCACCTCCGGGAAGGGGGGATCGCCGTCGACTTCACGATGGGAAACGGCCACGATACCGAGTTTCTCTGCAAGCGGGTGGGCGACTCCGGGCACGTCTATGCGTTTGACGTACAGAAAAACGCCTACCTCGCCACCGAGGCGCGTCTGACAGAGCGCAACCTGATCGACCGCTGCACCCTGATCCTCGACTCGCACAGCAACGCCGATCGCTATATCAGCGCCGAGATCAACGCCGGCGTCTTCAATCTCGGCTGGCTGCCCGGCTCCGGCAACAAAACCCTGACAACGAAACGGGAAACCACCTTGCCCGCCGTCCGTTTTGCCGTCTCGCATCTCTCCCAGGACGGGATCCTTCTGATCGCCGTTTATCCGGGGCACGAGGAAGGAAAAGCGGAAGGCGAGGAGATCGCGGCGTATCTCAGCTCTCTGGACCGCCGGGTGTACTGCGTTTCCCGCTTCCAGATCCTTAACTCTCCGACCTCCCCCTACTTCATGATCACGGAAAAGAAAGAAGAGCTTTCATGAAGAAACAAGACGGAAAAAGCGAGCCGCGCCGCGATCGGCGCGCGCCCTCCCGTCCGTCGACGGTGGGGATTTCCGCCGCGGCTCCCCGATCCCCCGTCCGGTTTCCGAAAAAGCGCCGTTCTTCGGAAGCGGTCGCCCTTTTTGCCCGCAAAAAACAGCGGCGCGAGGATCGCAACCGCTTTTTCGGACTCTTCTCCCTCGGTTTTATCGCCGGCCTTCTCGCCGTTCTCGCGCTGGCGCTCCTTTCCGTTTCGCTTTTGATGAAAAGCGACGCAAACGCGAAAAAAAACGAGATCAAGGTCCGCATCGAGGGCGCGGAGGAGTTCTCTCTCCCCCTTTCCCGTGCGTATCAAAAAGGGATCCTTTATCTTGATTTTACTCCCGTCGCCTCCCTTTGCGGCTTTTCCTCCGTTTCGGACAGCGAGAGTGTGACCTATTCCTTCCTGTCCTCTTCCGGCGCCGTCCAGACGATCCGCTTTACCTACGGCTCGGACGTTTCACAGATCAACGGCGAGGACGTTTCCATGTCAGGCGCCGCCTGTCGCGAGGACGACCGGGTGCTCATCCCGTTTGACTATATCAACTCAAACGTCGGCGGTCTCTCCGCCGAGTACGACGAGGCGAATCGGATTATCTCCGTTACGCGGGACAAGCTGAGCGCCAGTACGCCGAAGCGCCCCGTCTACGACGAGATCTGTCTTTACGTGCAGCCCGCCGCGCCGCTGACCCCGATCTTTGCCAGCGACGATATTCCGGGGCTGGACAACCTCCTTTTCAAGGCGGAACTTGCGGAGTACGAGGACGCGATGGACCCGCTCGACACGCGCGACGCATATCTCGAGCTTGTCAATTCCTCCCATCCGCTTTCCTCCGATACCCGACCGACCGATCTTGTCGATCTCGCCGCCGGGTACTGCCTATACAGCGTCAAACAGCTCCGCGCCGTTCCCGCGCGCGCGCTGACCGCCCTCTTTCTCGAAGCCGCCGCTAACGGGATCGAAAATCTCAAGGTCCGCAACGGGTTCCTCGGTTATTACGACCAGAGCTATTTTTATGAGTTTTATCAAACGCGCAAAGCGGATATCGCCACCCTCGCCGCCGCGCCGGGCGAGGCGGAATACCAGACCGGGCTCTGCGTGGACATGGACGATCTCTCGGGTAAGGGCGATTATGAGCTGAGCGACTTTGCCGGCTCCGAGACCTTCTTCTGGCTACGGGACAACGCCTGGAAGTTCGGCTTTATTCTCCGTTACCCGGAGGGGAAAGAAGAGATCACCGGCTACCCCTTCGAGCCGTGGCATTTCCGCTACGTCGGCCGTTATCACGCCTATCAGATCTACACAAAGGGCATCTGCCTCGAAGAATACGTCGCCTATCTTTCCGAAGGGTAAAAAAAGAGCCGTGAGAAATCTCACGGCTCTTTTTTTCTTTTTAATCAGCAGACTTTGTCGGGGTTGAGGATATTGTTCGGGTCGAACGCCGCCTTGATCCCGCGCATCAGGCCGAGGACCTCGGGCGAGAGCGACTGGAAGAGGTAGGGCCGCTTGACAAGGCCGATCCCGTGCTCGCCGGAAACCTGGCCGCCGAGCTTGAACGCCTCGGTATACATCAGCTCCATCGCGTCCTCGCAGGCCTTGTGCCACTCGGCCTCGCCGAGCTCGTCGCGCAGGATATAGATGTGGAGGTTGCCGTCGCCCGCGTGACCGAAGTATTTGATCCGCGCGCCGGAGGTCTTGGATATCTCCATCAGGTCGGAAACCATCTTGTTGATATTGTCGCGAGGAACGACCACGTCGACCTCGTCCATCTCGGTCGTGGAGTTCTTGATCGCCTCAAGGAAGGCGCCTCTCGGTTTCCAGACGCTTTCGTTGCGCTCCTCGGTATCGAGCAGGTAAACGTCCTCCGCGCCGAGGGAGAGGCAAAGCTCCGCCGCGCTCTTGTACTGGCGGTCCAGCTCGTCCTTGCTCATCGCGTCGAACTTGAGAAGCAGATACGCGGAATTGCTGGAGCTCGGGAACCGGCAGCCGAGATAATCCTCGGCGTCGCTGATGACCTGGCCCTGCATGAACTCGACGGCGGTGGGCTGCGAGTCGGAACGGACGATCGCGGGGACCGCGTTGATCGCGTCGGAGAGCGAGGGGAACGGAACGAGGAGGCTGATATCGAACTTCGGCTGCATGATGATCCGAAGAATGGCCTTGGTGATGATGCCGAGCGTGCCTTCCGATCCGATAAAGAGATCCTTCAGATCGTAGCCGGAGCTGTTCTTCACGACCTTGCCGCCGACGTTGATCACGTCGCCGTTCGGGAGTACGACCTCGAGGCCGCGAACGTAGTCGCGCGTAACGCCGTACTTAACGGCGCGCATGCCGCCCGCGTTGGTGCTGATATTGCCGCCGATGGTCGCGGTCTTTTCACCGGGATCCGGCGGGTAGAAGAAGCCGTTTTCCGTGCAGTAGGCGCCGAGCGTCATCAGAAGGACGCCGGGCTCGACGGTAACGGTCATATTGTCGGGGTCGAGCTCGAGGATCTTATCCATCCCGGAGATGTCGATGACGATCCCGGCGTGGACCGGAACGGCCGCGCCGACAAGACCGGTGCCGGCGCCGCGGGGCGTGACGGGGATCTTGTGCTCGTTTGCGTACTTCATCACAGCGGAAACCTCCGCCGTCGTCAGGCATTTGCAGACAACGTCTGGCATGACCTTGGTGGAGGCCAGCTCGTCGTGCGAATACTCCTCCGCAATGTCGGCGCCGGAGAGGAGGCGTTCCGGATCGGTAAGAAGCGCGCGGAGCGCGTCGATATCGGTTTTGGTGATTTTGTTATACATATCAGTTTGCCGCCTTTCCGTTCTTGATCATATCAGTAAGAGCCGGCAGGATCTCGTAGAGATCTCCCACCACGGCAAGATGCGCGACGTTGAAGATGGGCGCCTCGGGATCGGTGTTGACGGCGATGATGTTGTCCGCGCCGTTCATACCGGCCGCAAACTGGACCGCGCCGGAAATGCCGAGACAAACGATCAGTTTGGGTCTGACCGTTCTGCCGGAAAGACCGATCTGGCGTTTGCCGTCGATCCAGCCGGCCTCGACCAGAGGTCTGGTGCCCGCCAGCTCCGCGCCGATCGAATCGGCGAATTTCCGGATCAGATCGAGATCTTCCTTGCGCTTGAGACCGCGGCCGACCGCAACGATGATGTCCGCCTGTTCGATCATCTTGACCTTCGGCTTTTTCACGACCGAGAGGAT
>CAMKAU010000092.1 GCA_946410595.1 uncultured Clostridia bacterium | reverse complement strand
TCGCATGAACTGCTCTTTTTTTTCTAAACTGTTGCACTTGAAAGTATAATTCACCTTCGCAAAAAATCTCCGCGGCCGGAGCCGCGGAGATCGTTTTTTGCCGGACGGGTGTTTACTTTTTCAAAAGCTCGGCGTCGCGCTTGTCCGCCTTTTCGCAGAAGCGCTTGATGCAGCGGATCTCGTTCATATCGTACGGGAGCCCGTTGAAGCGGTAAAGGTCGTGCTGCCATTTGGTGAGATCCAGCGTGGAGCCCTCCTTCTGGTAGTCCATCAGGTATCTTCCCCACGGCTCATAGGTCTGGGAATACCCGGCGATCAGACCCCAGTGGTAGGAGCCGATGCGCTCGAGATAGAAGAGCGGGAAGATCTCCGCCACGTCGTTTTTGGCGATGCGGTTGAGCCACTCGTTGTTGATGAGCGGTCTGCCGTAGGCATTGCGCAGATTTTCGATCAGCGTGATCATATTCGCGTAGGGTCCGTAGTAGTGGAAGGTGATCACGTCGGAGAGCTCGCAGGCGCGCGCCTCGATCTCCTGGCGGGGCATCAGATCGGCGTTATAGCTCCATACGTCCGCGGTCAGCGGCTGGATCGGGTCGTGAGAGCGGATGATCTCAAAGAACTTTTCCATCGCCGGCAGACTCATCGTGCCGCGGCGGCCGTTGCCCGGCTCGTTCCAGACGTCCCAGATCTGCAGACGCGGATCATGCGCGTATTTTGCCGCCAGCTCGTCCACCATCTTATAGTAGTAAGGCCCGATCTCCGGATCGTCGAGCAGGCAGTAACCGGGCGCGGTATAGCCGCCCGCGTGCGGGCCGCGCTTGATGCCGCTGTGATAGCCCCAGTCCACCTTTTGCTCGCCGAACACGACCGGAACGAAGATCTCCTTCGGCACGGTGCAGTCGTTGCCGAGAGTCAGCATCACCTTGATCCCGTACTTGTCCGCCAGGGTGAAATACTCTTCCAGATTGCTCATAAAGGAGTCGTGCTCGTAGTACCAGCACTCGAACTGGATGATCGCGCGCACGGCGTTGAAGCCCGTTTCCTTTGCCAGATTGAACTCGTATTCGATCTCGCGGAAGACCTCCTCGTGGTTGTACTTCTGCCACATGGCGATCCGGTTGACGCAGTTGGAGGGGTATCCGTTGAAGCCGCGGATCCAAGGCTGCGCGTTATACCATTCCCACGCCTGTTCCTTTGTCCATTGCCCTTTCATACCGTTTACCTTTCTGTTTTTTAGAATAGGGGAAGCCCTATTCCATTATAAAAGAACGCCTCCGGCTTGTCAAGGCAACTTTTCCCGGAAAAGTTACCGGTTTTTTTGTATTTTTCCGAAAAAGGGCGGGCACGGACGAAGCCGAAGGCAAAAGGAAAACCGGTCGGTGGGGGAACCGACCGGTTTTCCGGGAGTGGGTTTTGGCGCGAGCCGCGCAGAGGCGGCAAAGAAGCGCCTGCCGTTCCAATCCCCGGCCAGCTCCGCTGACAGCTCCCTACCAAAAGAGAACCTGACGGGAGAGACGACCGGGGGCGGAAGGAGATTTAATGGCGCGCGGGAAAAGGTGTTCCGCGCAGATCGGGGGCGTTAGCCGTTATCCGTGATCACGTCTGCGATCTCCGCGGCAAGAGCATTTGCAACAGGTTTGTCGATCGCCGCCGCACAAACGTCGATCATATCCTGCAGGCTGACGTTTGTGATCGAGACGCCGGATTCGGAGCCGCGGAAGACGGTCTTGACGGTCGTACCGCCAAACGTGTACGCATACACGACGTAGGGATCAAAGTCGTACTTGTTCCCCGCCTTGGTGGAGTTGAGTGTAGCTGCCGCAAAGGTCAGGGGCGCTGTAAAGGAGGAATATTCCACGTCGCTTTCCGTCACGATCCAACGGTTGTCGATCCCCTCTTCCTCGGGGAGAGCCGGGAGATAGACGATCGATTTGCCGATCTTGTTTGCGTTGACGCCGCTGCCCTCGAACCAGGCAAAGGGACGGGTGTTATTTGTCCGTTTGACCAGAACGCCGTACTCGACCGCGTTCTCCAGTTCGCTTACCGGGACCTTGAAGCCGGCGCGCATCGCGTATTTCCCGTCTTTTAAGCCGCGGAGGGAGTAGCCGTTTTCCCCCTGCTTGGAGAAGGTGGGAGCGTTCTGCTGGAGGACAGAGTCGCCCGAGTCGCCGCGCACGTAGACCGCCGTTGTGATCCCGTCTGACGGGGCGGCGTTGGCCGTCTTGATCTGAACTTTGCCGTTTTCGATCAGAGCGCGGGGAAGGGTAACGTTGACCTTGTAGGTGTTTGCCTCATTTGCGATCGTGTCGATATAATCGACGGAGGCGTTATCGCCGACGACGATATTCACCTGTCCATCGCAGCCGGTGCTCGCGTCCGTATCAGGGGCGTAGAGAGAAGAAATTCCGGATTTACGAGCCGCACAGATCCGGCGGACGGCAAAGCCGTCCGTGTTGCCGGTGATCTTGATCGTTTGCCGGATCGTTTTGCCGTTTGCAAGCGAAATGCTGTCCGTCGACAGCCCGCGAGTACTGATGAAGATCGTTGAGGTGGGATCATCAATGTTTTTTACAGGGTCGCCTTTTTCCGGAAGGTTAGTCGTCGAGTAACCTCCGTCGTTTTTATAATAACCGCAGTTATCAAAGGTCAGATCGTAGTCATACGCAAAAATGGATCGGGAGCTGGTCTTGGCAAAGTTGATATTCTTGAAGATTGTGGGACCGTTCAGGCAGACGTAAGGATCGACCAGAACGAGAAGATACCCGTTGTCCTCCGCCGCTTCGACATAAAGCTCATGGTCTCCGAAATCCGGGAAGGTAAGATAGTTTCCGGAAACGTTGACCCAGCAATTTCCGACCATCATAACCGTGCCGTAGCCATCGAGGGATCTCTGCAAATAGTCGAGCGCGTTTTCAAGCAGCCGCGTGGGATGTTCCGCGTCGCACCCCCAGGAGTCGGTCTCCGCGCTCGTGTTCCAGTACACGATCGCGCCGTGGGCGTTTGTGGGATAGGTATTGAAGCCGATAACCTTGGTCGCGAACGTTTCCTCGGTTACAGCGGATCCTCCGACTGTGATCGTCCCGGTGTTGGCAAACTGGCTGTACGCCCCGCCGGAAGAGGAATACCCCGCGTACTCGCACGCTCCGCTGACCGTCTTATCCGCGCCCAGAGCGAGGGTGCCGTTATTTGTTACGGACAAATGCGCGTTGCTCAGATTTGCCCTATAGCTATGCGCCACAACGCCGAGGATCCCGTTATTGAAGGTGTTCGTCCCTTCCAGCGTGACAGAAAGCGTCCCGGACATCTCCCGATCCGCGTGGGCCTTGCTGGGCTCTTCAAAGAAACCGAAGTCCCCCTCGAAGGTGCAATCTTTGATCGTGGCGTTGACGCGGGAACCGGCCGTATATACGTCGCCCGCCATCAAAGAGGAGGTGCTTTTGACCGTCACATTTACGAGAGTCAGATCGATCACGCCGTAGAGGTAGGTCACGCCTACGGTTTGCGTTATACGGTTGCGCAGAGAGATGTAGTTCCAGGTTCCGCCGAGGACTGTTACCGTCTGCGTCTCGCCTGATTGTAGCGGAGAGTAAGAGGACTCCTGCGGAGACCATTCGGTAAACTTATATACCGCATCCGCCGGATCCGCCGGGGGATTATCATAGGAGTCTTTTGTAATGCCGTACTGCTGCCCCTGCATCAGGATCGGATAGCAGGTGACGGCGGAAGTGATCTGATAATGCTTCCCGAAGTAAACGTCGTTATACTGCATATAAAAGAGAGGTGTGCCAGCCATTACATGGAAGCGAATGTAATCAAAGGTCACGTCGGAGCAAAGCGCCACATATCTTGTCGTCGGTAACTGCGCTAACGCCGCCCCGTTTGTGTAATAGTCGTAGGTCATCGCCGTTTTGGCGGTATCCTTGGTGACCGTGGTCCCCGAAACGGAGAAGACCTTGTCAGGATCAGTTACCCTCACATAGGAGGTAAACACGATCTGCTCACGGCAGGCGGTCGCCGCCAGCTCGTTCCCCAGGAAAGAGCCGGCACGATTTGAGTAATAAGCAGCACCGTCGTTGTAAGAATCAAACAAATCGTTGCTGGCGTTTCCGCTCGGGAAGGTATAGGTCTCCGTCAGGCATACGATGATCCTGTCGTAGGGACCGTACTCTGTCTCGTCGGAGGTTTTTACCTTGTTGTCGGCAAATGAATTGAACACCGTGTTCAGATCTGCCGGAGCCAGAATCCCCAAAAAGACCACCGCGTCGTTTTCTCCCTGCACAAAGGGAACAAACTCGTCGTTGATCACGTCGAAATGATCCAAACAATCATCCGGATCGACCGAACCGAACGGATTCTGCGTTTTGTCGTAATTGACGGTGCTGGTCAGCTTGGTATTGTCAATTCCATAGATGGTATGCAAGCTTCCGAACTCGACCGTGCCGTTGACCGTGAGGGTAAGCGAAGCCCCGTCTTGGAAAACGTCTGTAAAACCGGTATCCGCTGTGCCATTGATGTACTCAAGCCCACGGTTAAAGTAGTTATGTCCGTTCAGGGTAACGGAGAGCTTGCCGGCGTTCGTATTCACAGCGCTGCCCGCATCGTTCTTCGCGGAAAAAAAGGCAAACTGTTTAAAGTTGCACGCCTCCACTGTCACGTTCACCCTTGCCTCCGCGGTATAAATATCGCGGCCCATCATAATGGTGGTACGCGGAGTCGTAGTGCTACGGGCAATATAGCATAATGTTGTTACGTTTTTCAGGAACAGATTGATCGTACCGCTGTTCGTCACCTGATTTGCGCGGTAGGAGGGCGTGATATAGTTCCACGTCCCGCCGAGGACCTTGATCGTCTGCGTTTTGGTAAAGGTCGTGCCGACAGCTTCATGGTCGGACCAACCGGACGCCGCTCTGGCATCTCTTGCCTGCGCATCCAAACCATTTACAAGCGCCGGGTATCCGGACGCGGACGGCTCGGTTTTTCCTGCTGCCACATAAGGAATCGTATTAAAATGCTCGCCGAAGGTAACGTCAAAATAGTTGGCGTAGAAAAAATAGTTGGCTTGAGCACACTTGAAGTTCAGATAATCGAACTCGGTCTTGGAAAAGCAATCCAGCCAGCAGGCGGCCGTGGCGGGCGAGGTGAGCGTAACGTTCTTGCTCTCGTCCGAATTGTCAAAATGGTTGATCACGGTGCCCGCGGGATATTCCGCCGGATCGACCAGTGCCGGCGTGCCGTCAAACGCCGATAACGTATAAGTCTTTGCCGGGGTTGTGATCTTCACCTTGGAGGTAAAGGCCAGCTCGGCATTCTGCCATCCGGAACCCGCTATAAAGGTACGGGTAGAGGACTGGGCGATCTGGTAGTTATACGCCAGGACAAAAATCGTACGGCCTGTCGTACCCGCTTTTTGCGTTGCGGCCTGGAAGTTGGTAGATGTGGATCCAAAGGCGCCGTCCAGCATGATGATGACCGTATCGTCCGCGCCCTGCACGATTCCTTCATCGACAGGATCGTCCGCCGAGGAGACAAACACAAAGGGGAGCAGGGACAGGAGAAGGACCGCCGTGAGAAGGAATGCAAAAAAACGTTTTTTCATATCCGTCTCCTCCTTTTACTCGTCTTCCTCGAATTCGTCGTCGTCGAGGTCATTGCCGTCGCCCTGGCTGGTCGCGACCACGAACCGGCCCAGATCAAGCTTGACGATCTCAAAACAGGGGTGTGTGTAAAGCTCTTTTTCTGTCTTCATCTTTCCGCTCCGTTTCAAAACATAATCTTTATTCTGTTGCATTGTCAATTTCTGTTTGGAGAACGATCAAAGAGCAGA
>CAMKAU010000091.1 GCA_946410595.1 uncultured Clostridia bacterium | reverse complement strand
AACTCGTGTTACCGCCGTGAAAGGGCGGTGTCTTAGCCGCTTGACCACCGGGCCATACCGCGGCGGGCGCGGCATTGAATGGTAGCGGAAGTCGGACTTGAACCTACGACCTATCGGGTATGAACCGATTGCTCTAGCCAGCTGAGCTATTCCGCCAAAAAACGATGGAAATCGAACGCTCGATTATTATATCATAGCGTTTTCGGTTTGTCAACACCGAATTTTTCTTTTTTTCAGGAAAAGCAAAAAACCTTTCAAAAGGAGGGGAATGCATAAATCGGACGGAAAAATGCAAAGACCCGGCAACCTTTTTCCCGTAACCTCTTGATTTTCATTTTATTTGTAGTATAATAACAGATATTGAGAGTTTCGATCCGTCGGAAATGCAGGATTTCCGGGCGAAGATTTCAAAACGAGGAGAAATCAAATGAAAAAAACAGACGTCAAAGAGATTTACGCGTCCCCTGAAGCAAGAAAGGGAATTACCGTATGCGGCTGGATCCGGAATATCCGCGCTTCCAACGCGTTCGGTTTTATCGACGTAAACGATGGGAGCTGCTTTCTCCCGCTTCAGATCGTTTTTGAATCGGCGCAGCTGGATAACTACGCGGAGATCGCCGCGCTCAACGTGGGCGCCGCGATCGTTTGTGAAGGCGATATCGTTCTGACGCCCGGCGCAAAGCAGCCGCTTGAGCTGCGCGCCGCCCGCATCACGGTCGAGGGTCCCTCCACGCCCGATTATCCGCTGCAAAAGAAAAAACACGGGATGGACTTTCTCCGCACGATCGCCCATCTCCGCCCCCGCACCAACACCTTCAACGCCGTGTTCCGGGTCCGTTCGGTCGCCGCTTACGCCATCCACCGGTTCTTCCAGGAGCGCGGGTTTGTTTACGTGCATACCCCGCTTATCACCGGATCGGACGCGGAGGGCGCCGGCGAGATGTTCCGCGTGACGACGCTGGATCCCTCCGATCCGCCCCGTACCGAAAGCGGCGAGATCGACTGGTCGAAGGACTTTTTCGGTAAAAAGACCAACCTGACCGTCTCCGGACAGCTCAACGGCGAGTGCTTTGCCATGGCGTTCGGCAAGATCTACACCTTCGGCCCCACCTTCCGCGCCGAAAAGTCCAATACGCCGCGCCACGCCGCCGAGTTCTGGATGATCGAGCCGGAGATCGCCTTTGCCGATCTCGAGGACGATATGCGTCTTGCGGAGGATATGATCAAATATATCGTTTCCTACGTGATGCAGGAATGTCCCTCCGAGCTTGCGTTTTTCAATCAGTTTTTCGATGCAACGCTTCTCGATCGGCTGCATAATCTGGTAGAAAACGATTTTGCCCGCGTTACCTATACCGAGGCGGTCCGTCTTCTGACCGAAAGCAAAAAGGACTTTGAGTATCCCGTTTCCTGGGGGATCGATCTGCAAACAGAGCATGAACGGTATCTGACCGAGGAGGTCTTCGGCAAGCCGGTGTTCGTTACCGACTATCCGAAGGAGATCAAACCGTTTTATATGCGCCTCAACGAGGACGGCAAGACCGTCGCGGCGATGGATATGCTCGTTCCCGGCGTCGGTGAGCTGATCGGCGGCTCGCAGCGCGAGGAGCGGATGGATCTTCTCCTTGCGGCGATGCAGAACAAAGGGCTGAAGGTAGAAAACTACCGCTTCTATCTGGATCTGCGTAAATACGGCGGAGCGAAGCACGCGGGCTTTGGCCTCGGCTTTGAACGGCTGATCATGTATATCACGGGGATCGGCAATATCCGCGACGTGGAGGCGTTCCCCCGCACGGCAGGCAACGCGGAGTTTTAACGAGGAGAACCATGAGATTTTCAGATATGCAGACGGGAGAGCTTTCCGCTCTTCACTCTGAGCTTTCAGAGGAATACGCCGCCTACCGCAAGATGGGGCTCAAGCTCGATCTTTCCCGCGGAAAACCCTCGACAGAGCAGCTCGATATTTCGAGCGCGCTGCTCGTTTCGGACGGCGGTAAGGATACCTACCTCGCGGAAAACGGCTTTGACTGCCGCAACTACGGAGTCGGGGACGGGCTGCCCGAGATGCGCCGCTTCTTTGCCGAGATCTACGGGATCCCGGAGGAAAGTGTGATCGTCGGCGGAAACTCCAGTCTTAATCTGATCTACGACGCCTTCGAGCGGCTGATGCTGCTGGGCACCGGCGGCAACAAACCGTGGTGCAAATACGATCGGATCAAGTTTATCTGCCCGGTACCCGGATATGACCGCCATTTCGGTATTCTGGAGATGCTCGGGATCGAGATGCTCCCGGTGGAAATGGGGCCGGAGGGTCCCGATATGGACGAGGTGGAGCGCCTGGCGGCGGATCCTCTTGTCAAGGGGATCATCTGCGTGCCGAAGTACTCTAACCCGACCGGCTATACCGTCTCTGAAGCGACCGTACGCCGTCTCTTTACGATGAAAGCGGCGCCGGACTTCCGCATCTTCTTCGATAACGCCTACGGGATCCACGATTTCACCGACGAGCCGGACGTTCTGCCCGATCTCTTCGGACTTGCGAAGGAGTGCGGCGCGGAGGATCGCATTCTCTATTTCACCTCTACCTCGAAGATCACCTTCCCCGGCGGCGGCGTGTCCCTCGTCGCCTCCTGCGACCCCAACCTTTCCGAGATCAAGCGCGCGATGAGTATGGAGACGATCGGTTTTGACAAGCTCAATCAGCTCCGCCAGCTCCGGTTTTTGAAAAACGCGGAACGCACGGCGGAGGTAATGAAGCGCCACGCCGCTTTCCTCAAACCGAAGTTCGATCTCTGTTCACAAAAACTTCACAGCGGGCTCGACGGTCTCGGGATCGCGGACTGGTACGACCCGAACGGCGGATACTTTATCAGTCTGAACGTAACGGACGGATGCGCAAAACGCGTCTGGACGCTGATGAAGGAGGCGGGCGTAACCATGACGCCGGCGGGCGCCACCTATCCCTACCACCGCGACCCGCGCGACCGTAACCTCCGCCTGGCGCCGACCTACTCGACGATCGACGATCTCGCCAAAACGCTGGACGTTCTCGTCTGCTGCGTCAAACTGGCGGCTTGCGAGCGTTATCTGGCGTCCGGGAGCGCGTTATGACCGCAGAAGAACGCAGAGCGCTCGTTTTCCCGTATCTCGGGCGGACGGTCGAGGTGAAAATCGACCGTCCGGTCGGCTATCGCCACGAAAAGCGCGGGGTCAAGCTGATCTACGAGGTCAATTACGGATTTATCCCGGGTGTGCTCGGCGGAGACGGGGAAGAACTGGACGTTTACGTCCTCGGCCCGACCGAGCCGCTGGAGAGCTTTACCGGCCGGGTGATCGCCATCGTCTTCCGGCGCGACGACGAGGAAGACAAACTGATCGCGGCGCCGGAGGGCGCCGCCTATACCGCGGAGCAGATGGCGGAAATGATCCGCTTTGCCGAAAAGTACTACGACTCTTATATCGTAACGGAAACGGAAAAACGCCCCTTTTAGGGCGTTTTTCGTTTTCTCCTCCGAAAAGAAAAAACCGGGGCCGCGGGAATTGACAGACGCGGGAAAAGATGGTAAAATACAGGCATGAAAGAAAAACAGACAATCCGCCGGGTCGTTTGGGATTTTAACGGCACGATCCTTAACGACGTACAGGAGGGCATCGACGCGGTCAATCGTCTTCTCACGCGTCGCGGCAAGCCGCCGATCACCGACCTTGCCTATTATAAAGAGGTGTTCGGCTTCCCGATCCGGGATTACTACGCGCGCGTAGGTTTTGATTTTGACCGGGAATCCTTTGACGACGTGGCGCCGGAATGGGTGCGCGAGTATCTCCTCCTCGAGGGGAACGCAACGCTTTGTCCCACCGTACTGGACGCGCTGGAGCTTTTACGCGCCGCCGGGATCCCGCAGTACCTGATTTCCGCAACGGAGCGGAATATGCTCCTCGAGCAGGTCTCCCGCCGCGGTCTTACCGGGTATTTTGAAGAGATCTACGGGCTTGACAATATCCACGCAAACAGCAAGGAGGCGCTCTTTTCCTCCTTTCTTGAGGGCCGGGAGGGAAGGACCGTCTGCTTCGGGGATACCGAGCACGACTATTTCTGCGCGCGGCAGAACGGAGCCGAGGTCATCCTGATCGCGGCCGGTCACCAATCGAAGGATAAACTGTTAAAAACGGGCGCCCCCGTCGTGGATCTTGCGATCCGGGCGACGGAGCTTGTGTTAGGAGAACGGAACCATGGAAACTGCGTTTTTTGAAGCCAATCTGAAAAGCAACCCCCAGCTTCCCGTCATCGTCTTTTCCGTGACGAGAAGCGGGGAGAAGATCACGGTGGAAGCGGACAGGCGTTTGCGGCATCTCGTTCGTCCGATTACGGATAAATACCGCGGCGACGCGCTCTTTTCCGCCGGGTCGATCGCCGATATTGCGGAAACCGTGAAAAAAGCGATGAGTAAATACGGGCGCTTTTCCGTTGATCCCTCCTCCTTTGACGTGATCGTGACGAAGACCGCCGCCTCGTTTCAGGGAAAGACGGCCGGGATCCTCCCGCCGGCGGAGATCTACCGCGGCGGCGGAGAAGATTTCCCGGAGGAGCTTGCCGACCTTGCGGAAACGGCGAAAACGAGCGCTCTGATTTGCGCAGCGAAAGAGGACGGCAGGATCGTTTCCGCGGCGTACACCTTTGAGGAACCGACCGAAAACCGCTACTGCGAGATCGGCGTGGAGACCTGCAAGGAATACCGCCGGCGGCATTTTGCCCTCGCCGCGCTGCGCGTTCTTCTGAGTGAACTGGAAAAACGCAAGGTTACGGCGATCTACCGCTATGAGAAAAAGAACGAAGCGTCCGACGCGCTTTCCGCCGCGTGCGGATTTCAAATCTGCGAGGAGGGCTACGACGTTGCGGTCTTCCGGGAAGGGAAGAACTGATGCCTTTTGACGCCGCGATGCTGAAGGCCTCTCTCGCCGAATGCAGGGAGGTCCTGATCGGCGGACGGGTGGAAAAGATCAGCGTGCCGGAAAAGGAGCTTGTCCTTCTCTCTTTTCATAACCAGCAGGAGGGACGCGCCGTCAACGCAAAGCTGAAGATCTCCACCTATCCCGATCTTTCCTGCGTCCATCTGACCGGGATCACGGTGGAAAACCCCGCCGTGCCTTCCGGTTTTTGTCTGCAGCTGCGCAAGCATCTGCTTGGCTCACGCCTTTGCGCGATCGAACAGCTCGGCTTCGAGCGGGCGGTCTCTTTTTCCTTTTCCGCCCGGGACGAGATGGGCTATCCGACCGAGCGTTTCCTTGTCGCGGAAACGATGGGCAAATACAGCAATCTGATCCTTCTGAACGCCGAGCGGCGCGTGATCGCCGCCTCCCGGCTGATCGAGCTTTCCCTGAACGCGAAACGCCCCGTTCTGATCGGCATGACCTATGAAAACCCGCCCGCGCAGGCAAAGCGGGATCCGCTTGCCGAAACGCGCGAGGGTTTTTTTGGCGTTTATTCCCCCGATATGCCGCCGGACAAGCTGCTCATGGCAAACTACTTCGGGCTTTCTCCCCTGATCGCGCGGGAAATCGCCGCGCAGGCGGGCGAGGGCGGCCCGGATACGCTCTGGACCGTCTTTTCCGACGTCATAGACCGGATCCGCACCGAGCGCTTTTCTCCCGTTCTCCTGGCAGCACCGGACGGATCTCCGGTGGATTTCAGTTTTCTGCCGATCACGCAGTACGGCGCCGACCGTACCGTTCTCCCGTTTTCCTCGGTCGGAGAGCTGCTGGACCGCTATTCCGAGGAAAAGACCCGCCTCGCTTCGATCCGGCGCCGCGCCTCCGATTTGCTGCGCGTGGTCTCTAACGCCCAGAAGCGCCTGGAAAAAAAGACGGCGCTCCTGCAAAACGAGATCGACGACAGCCGCGACGCGGCCCTCTGGCGCGAGGAAGGCGAGCTGATCACCGCCAACCTCTACCTCCTCAAAAAAGGCATGAAAAGCGCCCGGCTCACCGACTATTCCGTCACGCCGCCCGCGGAGCGAGACGTCTCCCTCGATCCGCTCCTTACCCCTCAGCAGAACGCCGCCGCCCGGTTCCGGAAGTATAACAAAAAGAAAAGCGCCCTCGCGCACGCCGAAACGCAGCTGGCCCCCGCCCGGGAGGAAAGCGA
>CAMKAU010000090.1 GCA_946410595.1 uncultured Clostridia bacterium | reverse complement strand
CGCTGTCGTCGCCGGTGCTCGCGTGGTCACGGGGGGCGCTTTTGTCGTCTCCGGTACTCGCGTGGTCACGGGGGGCGCTTTTGTCGTTTCCGGCGTTGTTATTTCCGCCGGTTTTGTTTCCGGCGCGGCGGTCTCGGGAACGCCGGTCGTGTCCGGTACGCCCGTCGTCTCGGCGGCCGTTTCGACTGGCACCGACGGGGGCGGAGTGCGGTTGCACGCCGCCAGCAGAAGCGCGGCGGCAAGCGTGAGGAAAAGGAAAAGGGCGGGGACGGTCCGTTTCATCGTTTTTCTCCCGGAAAAGGGACTGCCGGCGGGCAGCCGTTTTTTTCAGCATATCGCCCGGATGTTTCCAAGTTGTGACAAAAGAAAGAAAATGATATATTTTATTGTAAACTTTTTTCCCCCCTCCGTCAAGAGGGGGGCTCTTTTCCATTGACAAGGCCGCGCGCGCTGTGGTAAAATAAAGGAAATCATCACGGGGGAGAGCGCCATGCCGGATTTTCTCGATTATCTGACGACCTTTTTGTGGTCGATGGTCCCCGTTGTCGAGCTGCGCGGCGCGATCCCGTGGGGGGCGGCGCACGGTCTCGCCTGGCAGGTAAACTACGCCCTCTGCGTCTTCGGCAATCTCCTGCCGATCCCCTTTATCCTGCTTTTCATCCGCGCGATCCTCGGGTGGATGAAGACGGTGCCGAAGCTGGCGAAGATCGCCCTCTGGCTGGAGGCGAAGGCGGAGAAAAAAAGCGACCGCGTCAACCGTTTTGCCGCCTTCGGGCTGTTCCTCTTTGTGGCGATCCCCCTGCCCGGGACCGGCGCGTGGACCGGGGCGCTCGTGGCGGCACTGATGGAGATGCGGCTGAGACGGTCGCTTCTTTCGATCCTTGCCGGGGTGCTGGTCGCCGGCCTGATCATGACGGGGATCTCCTACGGGTTTATCGGCTTTCTTGATTTTCTGAAATAACGAAAAAAAAGAGGTTGATTTTTCCCGTCCGGTATGCTATCATAAAAAAGCCCGTTTGCGGGCGAGAATTAAATACATCTTATCAAGAGAGGCGGAGGGACTGGCCCGATGAAGCCCGGCAACCTGTCAGCATCGCTGAAAAGGTGCCAATTCCCGAGAGATGAGATGGTTTTTCACGGAAAAACTTTGCTCCCGGGATATCCCGGGAGTTTTTTTGCCTGAAAAGGAGTCAGAATGGAACGGAAACTGTTTACGAGCGAGTCGGTCACGATGGGACACCCCGACAAGCTTTGCGACCGCGTCTCCGACGCGGTCCTTGACGCGATCCTCGCGCAGGATCCCGCCGCGCGCGTCGCGTGCGAGACCTTCACCACCACCGGCGTGGTCTTCTGCATGGGGGAGATCACGACCTCCGCCTATGCGGACATCGAGAGCATCGTCCGCGAGACGGTCCGCGAGATCGGGTACGACCGCGCCAAATACGGCTTTGACTGCGATACCTGCGCCGTGCTCAATTCGCTGCACGGGCAGTCCCCGGACATCGCGCTCGGCGTGGACCGGAGTTTAGAGGCGAAAAGCGGCGAGTCCGATGGGCTCGATATCGGAGCGGGGGATCAGGGGCTGATGTTCGGCTATGCGTGTGACGAAACGCCCGAACTGATGCCGCTGCCGATCTCGCTCGCCCACCGGATGGCAAAGCGGCTGGACGCCGTGCGCGGGGAGGGGAAGATCCCCTACCTCCGGCCGGACGGCAAAACCCAGGTTACCGTTGAGTACGACGGGGACCGCCCCGCGCGGATCGAGGCGATCGTTCTCTCCGCGCAGCACGACCCGGACGTTTCGCAGGAACGGATCCGGGAGGATCTCACGCGCGAGGTGATCGGCGCCACGATCCCCGCGGATCTGTTTGACGGAAAGACAAAGATCTACGTCAACCCGACCGGCCGTTTCGTCATCGGCGGGCCGATGGGCGATACCGGCCTCACCGGCCGCAAGATCATCGTGGATACCTACGGCGGGTACGCCCGCCACGGCGGCGGCGCCTTCTCCGGCAAGGACCCGACCAAGGTCGACCGCAGCGCCTCCTACGCCGCCCGGTATCTGGCCAAGAACGTCGTCGCCGCGGGCCTTGCCTCCCGCGCGGAGGTGCAGATCGCGTACGCCATCGGCGTGGCGCGGCCTCTCTCCGTCCGGGTCGATACCTTCGGCACCGGCAAAATCGGGGATCAGGCGATCGCGGACCGGCTGACGGAGCTGGTCGATCTGCGCCCCGCCGCGATCATCGAGCGTTTTGATCTCCGGCGCACGAAATACCGTCCTCTCTCCGCTTACGGACACATGGGACGGGAGGATCTCGGCGTGGCGTGGGAAGCGCGAGATCTCTCAGGGCGGTTGAACTGAAACAAACGGGAAAAGTATGAAAAAAGAAGCGGCGCGCGAGCCGGACGAAAAGCAAAACAGGATCAGCGGTACCGTCAGCGGCGTTGTGTATCACAACGCCGCAAACGGTTATACCGTTTTGCGCGTGACCGGGCCGGACGGCAGGGAGTTCACCGCCGTCGGGCAGGTCCCGGACGCCGCGGAGGGCGAGATGATCGAAGCGGAGGGGGAATGGACCGAGCACGCCGAGTACGGGCGGCAGTTCAAGATGACCTCCGTGGAGAAAAAACTGCCGACAGGCGTCGACGCGATCTTCCGCTATCTCGCCTCTGGCGCCGTGGAGGGGGTCGGGACCAAGACCGCCCTCAAGATCGTCGGGCAGTTCGGCAATGACACCTTTGAAGTGATGGACAAGCATCCCATGTGGCTCTCTCAGATCCCCGGCATCTCGCCGAAAAAGGCGCAGAAGATCGGGGAGAGCTTTGCGGAGCGCGCGGGGATGCGCTCGCTTCTGATGCTTTGCGGGGACGCGCTCTCGCCCGCCGCAACGATGAAGATCTACCGCCGCTGGGGCAGCGCCGCGCCGCGGCTGATCGAGCAGAACCCCTACCGGGTCGCCGAGGAGTTCGACGGTATCGGATTTGAAAAGGCGGACCGCCTCGCCGCCGCGATCGGGTTTGCGGGGGATCCCGCCTTCCGGATCCGCTGCGGGATCCTGCACGCGCTGACACTCGCCGCCGCGCGGGGCGGGCATTGCTGTCTGCCGGAGGGGGAGCTCGTCGGCGAGGCCGCCCGTCTGCTCGGCGCGTCGGAGAGCGAGATCGCGCTCCGGATCGCCGAGCTGATCCGGGACGGCGCGATCGTCGCGGCTTCCGGCAAAATGCTCTATAAAGAAAGCGTGTGGCGCACCGAGTGCGAGGTGGCAAAGCGCCTTTCTGCGCTCGACCGCGCCTGCGCGCGGGTCGGCGTGGAGAACGTGAACGCCCTGATCTCCGTTGTGGAAGCGGAAAACGGGATCTCCTACGCGGGGCGCCAGCGCGAGGCGATCGTCAGCGCGGTCGAGTCCGGCGTTTCGGTGATCACGGGCGGACCCGGTACCGGCAAAACGACGGTGATCCGCGCGCTGATCCGCATTTTTGAGGAGATGGGACAGGAGTGCGCCCTCGCGGCGCCGACCGGCCGCGCCGCCAAACGGATGAGCGAGGCGACCTCCCACGAGGCGGGCACGATCCACCGTCTGCTGGAAATGGACGTTCCCTCCGAGGACCGGGAGGAGGCGGTCTTTCTGCGCGACCAGGCAAGCCCGCTGGAAGCGCGCGTGATCATCATCGACGAGGCGAGTATGCTCGACCTCTTTCTCGCGGCGGCGCTGCTGCGCGCGATCCGCCCCGGCTCCCGCCTTGTTCTGATCGGGGACAGCGATCAGCTCCCCTCGGTCGGCGCCGGCAATGTGCTCGGCGACGTGATCGCCTCCGGGGCGTTCCCGACCGTCCGCCTGACCGAGATCTTCCGCCAGGCACAAAAAAGTCTGATCGTACGCGCCGCCCACGCGGTCAACCGCGGCGAGATGCCGGATCTGACCAGCCGGGACGAGGATTTCTTCTTCCTCCGCCGCCCGGATACCGCCTCCACCGCCGCCACCGTCGTCTCCCTTTGCGCGGAGCGTCTGCCCCGCGCCTTCGGGGAGGAGGGACGGCGGGGCGTGCAGGTCATTACCCCATCCAAGAGGGGCGCGGCGGGGACGGAATCGCTCAACGCCGCTCTCCGCGCCGCGCTCAATCCTCCCGCTCCCGACAGAGAGGAGCGCGAGATCGGAGGCCGGCTCTTCCGCGTCGGGGACAAGGTCATGCAGACGAAAAACAACTACGATCTCACCTGGCGCCGGCCGGGCGGAGAGGGCCGCGGCGTCTTTAACGGCGATATCGGCGTGATCCGCTCCCTTTCCCGCCGCGACGAGTGCGCCGAGATCCTCTTTGACGACCGCGCCGTTTCCTACGACTATGCCGCGTTCGAGGATCTGGATCTTGCCTACGCCGTGACCGTCCACAAGAGCCAGGGCAGCGAATACCCCATCGTCGTGATGCCGGTTTACCCCTGCGCGCCGCTGCTGCTCACCCGCAATATGCTTTATACCGCGCTCACGCGGGGCAAGGACCGCGTGATCCTCGTCGGCAGCCCGGACGTGCTGAAAACGATGGTGGAAAACGACCGGCAGACGGTCCGTTACAGCGGACTTTGCGGCAGCATCAAGGACGAAACGGTCCGATAAACGAAAAAGTTTCCGTCCGGTGTTGCAATTCGCCGTACGGTCATATATAATAGGATAAGACGCACGGTTTTCGTGCCAAAACAGGAAAAAAACGGGAAAACATGAGCAGAGATATCGGGATCGATCTCGGGACGTCAACGGTCCTCGTCTCCGTCAACGGCAGGGATATCGCCTTGAAGGAGCCGTCGGTCGTCGCCGTGCGCCGGGACACGGGAAAAATCATACATATCGGCAGAGAAGCGCAGAAGATGCTCGGCAGAACGCCCGCAAACGTCGTGGCGATCAACCCCTTGCAGGACGGCGTGATCAGCCAGTACGAGCTTGCGCAGAAGATGCTGCAGTATTTTCTCCGCAAGGTTACCGGCGCGCAGATCATCCGCTCCCGCGTGGTCATCTGCATCCCCGGAGATATCACCGAGGTAGAGGAAAAGGCGGTCCTCGACGCCGCCACGGGCGCGGGATGGAAGAACACCGTCCTGATCGAGGAAACGGTCGCGGCCGCGATCGGCGCCGATATCGATATCACGATGCCGACGGGTACTCTGGTGGTCGACATCGGCGGAGGAACGACCGACGTGGCGGTCATCTCCCTCGGCGGGGTGATCGCGTCGAAGTCGATCAAGGTCGGCGGAGACAAATTCGACGAGGCGATCGTACGCTACGTCCGCAACCGCCACAACGTGCTGATCGGCGAGCGGACGGCGGAGGAGATCAAATGCCGCATCGGCACTCTCACGCCGGAAAAGCCGGAGTTCCGCGGCAAGGAGATGCTCGTGACCGGGCGCTGCCTGTCCCGCGGACTGCCGAAGGTCGTCCGCGTCACCCCGAACGACGTGACGGAGGCGCTGATCGAGCCGGTCAAGCAGATCCTTGACGCCATTACCGAGGTGATCGACAACACCCCCCCGGAGCTGGACGGAGATATCGTCAAGCAGGGGATCCTGATGACGGGCGGCGGCAGTATGCTCGACGGGTTTGCGGACGTGATCGCGTCCGATACCGGCGTGCGCGTCTGGTCGCCGAAGCGCCCGGACTGCTGCGTTGCTCTCGGCGCCGCCCGCGCGATGCGCGTGCTCGGCCAACGCGGCGGCGGGACCTTTTTGCAGAAGCTGATGAAATAACAGGACCTCCCGGATCCGCTTTTCCGGCTTTGGCGCGGAGAACGGCGGGAGGTCTTTTCATACCGGAAGGAAAGGAAGACTATGATGGATTTTTCTTCTCACCCCTCGGCGCGGATGCTCTCTTACTTTGAAGCGCTCTCCCGGATCCCCCGTCCCTCCGGGCACGAGAAAAAGGCGGCGGATTTTATCGCCGCGGAACTGGAAAAACAGGGCGTTGCCTATACCCGCGACGGCGCCGATAACGTCTTTGCCGTCCTTGCGGCAACGCCGGGCAGGGAAGAGGAGCCCGCGGTCCTTTTGCAGGGCCATATGGATATGGTCTGCGAAGCGGACGAGGGAGTCAACTGGAACGTTCTCGAGGAGGGGGTCTCCCTCCGGCTCGACGGGGACTGGCTCAAGGTGACCGGTACCACCCTC
>CAMKAU010000089.1 GCA_946410595.1 uncultured Clostridia bacterium | reverse complement strand
CTGGTGTAGCTCAGCCGGTAGAGCAGCTGATTTGTAATCAGCAGGTCGGGGGTTCAAATCCGTCCACCAGCTCCACTCAAACTTCATATATGGGAGCGTTCCCGAGCGGCCAAAGGGGGCAGACTGTAAATCTGTTGTCACTGACTTCGGTGGTCCGAATCCACCCGCTCCCACCAGCAAAACAGGCACTGCGAATGCAGTGCCTGTTTTGCTGGTGGGAGCGGTAACGCTTCGCCGCGCGTTTGCGCGGGCTTCCGCGCGAACGCGTGGTTCGCATTCGCCGCCCGGAGATCGGGGAGCTTGCTCACCAGGCGAAGGGCGTGCGAATCTTCAAGCCAAGGGCTTGAATATCCACCGGAAAAGCCCCGCACAAACGAGGCTTTTTCAATGAAGTCGCCCTCTGCGAGGGCTGATGAAGACGCTTCGCTAATGAAGAAATGAAGGCGCTCACTGCGTTCGCTAATTAAGGAGCGGGGCGACTTCGCTTCATTAGTGAGCGAAGCGAACGTCTTCATTAGGCGCAGCGCGCCGACTTCATTAGGGCGTAAGCCCGTCTTCATTAAACTCTCATTCTCTCATTTCTCCTTGATTGATTCTCAAAATGTGCTATAATAAAAAACGGAGGTGATATTATGCGCAACGATGAATTGTCAATTCAATCCATGTCCTTCGCCGTCTCGATCATCGATCTTGTAAAAGATTTGAGATCGAAACACGAAACGATCATTTCAAATCAGATCGGGCGTTCCGGCACGTCGATCGGCGCGAATATCCGCGAAGCGCAGTACGCCCACGGCAAGGCGGATTTCATCTCCAAACTGCAGATCGCGCTCAAGGAAGCGAACGAGACCGGCTACTGGCTCGAGCTGCTGTATAAAACAAACTATATCGACGAGCAGACGTATAAATCTCTCGATTCCGCCTGCGCCTCGATCCGCCGTACGCTCATCGCCTCGATCAACACGGCGAAAGGTAACATCAGGGGTTAAAAAACGCATTTTTGTGCTATAATGAACTCGATAAATCGGGATTTGTGGAGATAAGGAGATTTCTAACTATGGAACGAGCGGAAATAACTGCATTGTTTGACAAATACATCAAAAAGCTCCGAATCACACCGGGATGGGATGTTCGGTTAGAATTGGTTGAAGACCCCTCATGGCGAAAGACCGGCGATTTCAAGATTGATTGTGACGACAGAAAAGCGATCCTGATGCTGAACGTCGCGAACCCAACGCAGGAAAACATGGAGGAGGTCATTGTCCATGAGTTGATGCATATCAAAATGTATCCGCTGGATCAGGTCACGGAATCGCTCATTACGAACTGCTTTGAAGAAGGTAGTGTGGCGAGCAACTTTGCTTATCAGCAGTTTTTCACCGCCCTTGAGCAGACTGTGGAGGAATTGGCAAAATGCTTTCTATATGAATTTGGTGAAGACAAAGAGTTATCCTATGGCAGATGTCGTAAGGGTAAATCATTCAACGACCTCTATGAGGGTTTGAACAGCATAGACTGACTGACAAATTCCGGTTTGCCGAAACAACAACGATCCCTATAAAACCGGGATTTTCAGGAATGATAAAATGGTTATAAAAACAAAGCGTTTGATGATACATACCGCATCTCAGGATGAGATGATCCGTTTTATTGAAAAACAGACGGACGAAACTCTGATAAAAGCATATCGGGAAATGCTTCAAGGATGCCTTGAACATCCGCAGGAATGGGACTGGTATGCGATCTGGTTTATCGAGCGAAAGGACGGCTCTTATGTCGGTGATTTGTGCTTCAAGGGATTTCAGTCCGACGGCTCGGTTGAAATCGGCTATGGAATAGCAAAAGAAAGCCAAGGACACGGCTATGCAACAGAAGCGGTCGGTGCGGCTGCGGCTTGGGCGTTAAAGCAACCCGGCGTTTGCCGCGTGGATGCCGAGACGGAGCCGGCGAACACGGCGTCACAGAGAGTACTTGAAAAATGCGGCTTTGTACCATTAGGGATCATGGGCGAAGAAGGACCCCGCTTCTGTAAAACTTGTTGAAAAACCTTTCGGATCCGAAAGTTAACGGCAGATACCGGCGAAGGCATATCGACAGAAGACCAGGAGGAGCACAGATGAAATATACGGTTTCGTACTGTTCGGAGCGCGGGAAAAACAAACGGGAATGTGAAGACTCGGCGCTGATCGGACGTCTTGCCGTCAACGATGAGGCGGGGACGGCCGAGCTGTCGGCGCCGTGCTGCATCTGCCTCTGCGACGGCGTCGGCGGCTATGCCGGAGGACGGGAAGCTTCCCTGTTTGTTGTCCGGGAACTGAGCGGCCGCAAGGCGCCCGAAAGCGCCGACGACGTAAAGGGGCTGTTCGTTGAGATCAACAACAGATTGCTGGAGCGGGCGCAAAAGACCCCGGATCATAACCGGATGTCGACAACGGCAACAGCGCTCTTCCTTTGCGACAAAGCCATCTACCTGGCCCACGTCGGCAACACAAGACTTTACACAAAATCCGGCGCGTCCGTCCGGCAGCTGACAGCAGATCAAACCGCCTATCAATGGTTTACGGATCATCATCTCCGTTTCTTCGCCAACGAGCGCAACAGAGACGTGATCTACGGCGCTATGGGAGGGAAAGCCGGGCTGCTGAAGCCTTTGGCCGTTCAAGAGCTGGCGCAAGACCTGCTTGGCCGGACGATGCTCCTGACCTCTGACGGAGTCCACGAATCTCTTTCGCCGGCCGAAATCGGGGAGATCCTGGATCGTGACGTTCCCTTGGCGGACAAGACGAAGCTTCTGTGTTCCGCCGCGCTGGAGCACGGCTCCGAAGACGACCGAACGGCTGTTATGATCTGTGCGGAAGGCGATCCGGTATAAACGCCCGGCCTTTTCGGGGCGCCGTCAGCGTAACGCTCCCCCTTGACCGGGCGGAAAAACACGTTCAACCAAAAGGAGGAAAGGAAAATGGCAAAAAAGAAACTGGTAGCATATTTCAGCGCAAGCGGGGTCACCGCCAAAGTCGCAAAGAAACTGGCGGAAGCGACCGGCTCCGATCTCTTTGAGATCAGGCCGGAGCAGCCGTATACGAAAGCGGATCTCAACTGGATGAACAAACAGAGCCGCAGCACTCTTGAAATGAAGGACAGAAGCTGCCGTCCCGCGATGGCGGAAAAGCCGGACGTTTCCGGATACGACGTGATCCTTGTCGGTTTTCCGGTGTGGTGGTACCGCGAGCCGTCGATCATCGATACGTTTATGGAAAGCGCGGACTTCACGGGCAAGACGGTCGTTCCGTTCTGCACGTCCGGAGGCAGCGGACTCGGGGATTCCGCGAAGAATATGCAAGCCCTCGCGCCCCGGGCAAAGGTGCTTGACGGGAAACGGTTTTCGTCCGCCGTTTCAGCGGACGATCTGAAAAAGTGGGCTGAGCCGTTTTGAACCGTCCCGGCAAAGGGGATTTGCGGGATCCGTCTCAGCGCCTCAAAGGGTCCGCGGCAAGAAAGGAGCGAATGATGGAAGTCGTCAACTATGAAGAAAGGTTCGGAGAAATCAGATTCCCCGAGGGGTTTGAGAAAAAACTGGAAGGAAAAGAACCGGAAGAGCAGATGAAGTGTTTCAGGATCACAGAAACAAGTCTATATGCGCGTACCGCGTACGGCCAAACAGAAAAGGAGGTTCTCTGTCAGAACTCATACGCTCTTGAGGAATACAGTAAATTCAAGGGCGTCGTTATAAAGGACAAAATCATAGTCGGCGTTTTAATCGAGGCGTGGGGACCGGAACACAGGACGGCCGTTTGCCTTCCCGATAAAAAAATATGTGTTTCTTACGCGTCTGACAACGAGGGCTCCGGAACAAAAGACAGAACAGACTACGCCTGTCTGATCTGTGTCTAACGGACACAGCTTTGGCGAAGCAAAAAAGATGACGATTGAAACAGAAAGATTGATCCTGCGTCCGTTTCTTGAAAGCGACGCAGAAGATGTATTTGAATATCTTTGCGAGCCGGCGGTCAACTGCTTTGCTTGTATGAAACTGGATACGATCGAAGACGCAAGGAAAGAAATGAAGGAACGCGTTGGTGAGACGGATTATTATTTTGCCATCGTTCTGAAGGAAACGGGCAAGGTGATCGGCGAGATCGACGCCTATCCGGAAGCGGGAGAACCGCATGCTGATAAAAACGATCCGAAGGATACCTTCAGCCCGTGCTGGATGCTGAACAAAGCATACCACGGAAAAGGATATGCATACGAAGCCGCCCGCGCTCGGGATCGAGGATACGCTCGCCGTTCAGACCCGTCTCGCTTCTTTTCAGGTCGGAACGGGAGCTCTGACGGTCGCGGAAGCCGTGGCAAAATACTGAACGCTTGACTGATAAGGAAGTTTCGTTAAAAAAATGGGAAAAAGGTTGACTATCACAAAAACCCGTGATAGAATAAAAACAGGTTTATCCAAAGTAAACAAAAAGGAGCAAATCATGAAAAAGTACCTCTCCCTTCTTCTCGCGCTGGCGACCGTTCTTTCTCTGACTGCGCTTGCGGCGATCTCCGTCTCCGCTGACGGCGTGGCAAAAGCCACGAACGCGGTCTTCGTTGCCAATTCCGGCGACGACGCGGCGGCCGGCACCAAGGAAGCCCCCGTCAAGACCCTGGCAAAAGCGATCGAAAAGCTTCCGAACGGCGGTGTTGTCGTCCTCATCGGCGCCGTGACGATCGAGAGCCCCGCAGACAAGTCCCACAACGCGATGCCCGCGCACTCCGGCGTGATCACCCTCACGAGCTTCTACGACGGCGTTGACTACCGCAACACCAAGTACGGCTCCGAGTCCCTCCTTCCCTGCCTTGATCTGCGCAACGGGATCTATTCGCTTGACTTCCACGGCGATATCGTGATGGATTATCTCCGCGTCAACGTCGGTCTAATAATGGACCAGAGCAACAAGAACTACGGCAAGCCCATCTCCAACGCCATCATCACGATGGATTACCACAACCTCACCGTGGGCGCCAACGTGGAAACCACCTATTTCGGGGAAGACGGCAACGCCGTGGATCCCGCCAAGTTCGACCAGACTTACTACACAACCGACAAAGCCGGCAACAGCGCCCGCAATTATCCCCCGATCATCCTGATGGGCCAGAACGCCAACAACACCACGGCTGCCGACGACGCGGATCCCAACGCCCCGAAGGGCGGCGAGACCATCACCCGCGACGTGACGGTCAGCGTGGCCAGCGGCGTCTGGCAGTCCGTCCGTATCGGCGACCGCGACCTCAAGACCGCCAATACCCTTGATATGCACGCCACGATCAATATCTCCGGCGGAACCTACACCGTCTGGACCGGCGACCCCGTCCCCGCCAACATGAACGTGATGGGCGTGGCGCAGGCCGGCACCACCGCAAACTACGTCTGCGATATCAACATCACGGGCGGCACCTTCTACGGCGAGATCGCCGGCTTTGGTATGCCCGGCGGCGTCGTCCAGCCCGAGCGCGTCCAGAAGGGCACCGTCAACATCAACATCCTCGGCGGCAACTTCATCCGCAACTACGGCAGCCAGATCGCCTTCGTTTTCGCCGCTTCTTCCGGAAAAGCGGGCGCCCAGTCCTTTGACGGCGCCAAAGCCAATATCGTGATCGATCCTACCAAGATCACGCTTGCAGACCGGATGACGGTGGCCACCCTCAAGGATACCGCCGGTCTTACCGCCACTCTGACTTTGAGCTCGGCATCCGACAAGATCGGCTACTTCCTCGACGGTGAAACGAATCAGAGCAAGTACAGCTCCTTTGAAGGCCTGACCGCCACCGCGGGAGGCGACACGGGCACCCCGACGCCCGCTACCGGCAGCGCGACCGTTTTCGTCGCCGCCGCCGCAGTCCTTGCGTTCTCCGGCGCTCTCCTTGCTCTCCGCAAGAAAAAAGAAAGATAACCCCAAGCCCGAAAAGGCGAAAGGCGGATTACCGCCTTTCGCCTTTTTTTCGCCGGGTGGATGATATCGCTCTGCGAGCGATGAAATCCGCCGCTTTGCGGCGGGTGACAGATACAAACAAGCGGCAGGAGCAAGCCCCTGCCCTACATAGGGGATACGCACCCTCTTTTTATGTAGGGCGGGGACCGCCGCGGGGCTTTAGCCGCGCGGCATAAAACGGAAGCCGCGGGGCGTCTGACCCGCGGCATCCAATCTCTCCCGCCGTCCCGCTCTGTTTTCTCTGTGCAGGATGATCGCGCTCTTGCCTCCCTCCATGAGGGCCCGAATCCCCAAAAGGTCCTCCGGACCTTCCCGGGGACCCCGACGGGCCGGTGGCGCGGCTTGCCGCGACGGAAGGAGTTTTTCCGACCCTATGCCTCCCTCTTGAGGGAGGGGGACCGCTTGCGGTGGAAGGAGTTTTTGACTCCTTGTTTTTTCTTTGATCT
>CAMKAU010000088.1 GCA_946410595.1 uncultured Clostridia bacterium | reverse complement strand
TTTGGGGTGTGGTGATTCTATTCTACCAGAGATTCGCATGAACTGCTCTTTTTTTCTATACTGTTGCACTTGAAAGTATAATTCACCAACTAAATAAGGGCGGCAAGTGGTTTGTTATTGATCACCGCACACTCGCAAGAATGTATAAAGGCGATAAGGGTTATACGAAAAATCCGATTCGTTTGATTTCATGTGAAACTGGGAAAGACGTAAATGGTTTTGCTCAACATTTGGCGAATAAATTAGGGAGAAAAGTTATAGCACCGAGCGATACAGTATGGATACATTATGGTGGAAAAATGACAATTGGCCCTAATCCAAGAGTAAACTCGGGTAAATGGATTCCTTATTATCCGAAGAAAGTGAGGTAATTGTTATGAATTTAACAAGTGTAGGATATTTCAGAGAAATGCTCGACGGCTCTCCGAGCGATCCGTCCATAAAGGAGTATATAAACAAAGGTACGGATTACCCCATTGAAAGCATATGTGCCTACTTGGACAGTGGAATTCCGCTCATTGTTACACCAGGTGTGGCGGTTGATATCATCGACGAATCCAAGGGAGTTGCCGGATCCCCTTCAATTCTTACGGATGGGAAATGGGCGTGGTCAGGGGTTTTATCGTATTATGTGAGAAACTATCATCTAAAATTGGATAGCGTCTTTCTTGACACGATGAAATCAAACAACTGGATGATCCCCATTCGAGAAGATGAACTGGATTATTCAAATGTTCTTTTGGATGGCGATTCACTTTAATAGTAAAAGGTGATGTTGTCCGGCGGGAAGACCCCGCCGGACAATTCGGGAAAGGGCTGTATATGAAAGAATTAGATGTTGTTAGACTCAAAGAAGAGTTTAAGGGATTGCCTGCCGGTACAGAGGGCACAATTGTGTTGGAATACGACGGGTCTTGCTAACCATTCTCGATTATAAAACTCCTGACGGTCACAGGATAGACAATCCAATCGAACCAATTAGTTTTGCGCAACGCTAAAAATCGTCCGGGCGGGATTATCCTGCCCGAGTTACGTTGCTATGCACCAAACTTCTGCAAGATCGCGTATTCTTTGTAAGCGGTCTGGTCCACGCGCTCAATGCCTCCAAAAGGGTGCTGTTCTATTCGCCGCGGTGTTTTTTGCGAAAAAAAGATAGAGCGACAAAAAAGCACACCGGTTTTCACCGCAAAAAACTAATAAAAAAACCCTGAAACCGTTTTGATTTCAGGGCTTTTTGGCGTTCCCGGGCCGATTTGAACGGCTGACCTACCGCTTAGGAGGCGGTTGCTCTATCCAGCTGAGCTACGGGAACATCGTTTGCTATTGTAGCACAACGGCTTCCGCTTTTCAAGGGAAAACGAAAAAAAGATGGAGGGACGCCCGCTTTTTGCGGGCGTCCCTCTCTTTTTTCAGAGAATGACTTCCATATAGGTCGAAACGTCCGTCTCGTCGACGCCGGGGAGATACTCGGTATGGACGTCGTCGCCCTCGTAGTCGGAGAGTTTGACACAGATCCCGAGGCGGGCGAGATCCCCGATAAACTTGCGCGGGACGGTCACGACGGTCACGGCGCCGTTTGCGTAGAAGGGGTCGCCGTCGAGCTCGCCGAAGAGGGTCGTTTCGTGCGTGATCTCGCGGGTGGCGCGGCCGTTGACGGTGGCGTAAAAATCGCCCTCGAGCGAATAGTCCGCCGTGATGAAAAGCCCGCCTTCGCCGGAGAGGCAGATCTTTTCCCCGTCGCGGTGTTCCAGGCGCCGGTCGAGCCGGTCGGAGCGGATATAGAGGTTTTCTCCGTCGAGCGCGACGCGGACGGAGGCCTGCGCCTGCGAGCCGCCGCCGACGAAGAGCGCGTCCCCGTCGGTAGAGAAAAGCTCGCCCGCCGCGCGCTCGGCGCGGATCGTGTGATTGAGATAATAGCGCCCGATCATCAGGTCGTTATCGGCGGAGAGGATCCTTCCCTTTTCGTCCTTCGTTTCCCGGACGTGGGGCGCGCAGGCGAGCAGGGAGTGGGGGGTATCGACAAGGATCGTCCCCCAATAGCTCGTCCGGCCGGAGAAGGCGATGATCTCGTTTTTCTCGGAAAAGCCGCGGGCGCGTTCGTCCCCCATCCGCAAGAAGAACTTATCCAGCGTGTTGAAGGAGAGGACCGTCTCCCCCGAGGGGAACTGGGCGAGGTAGGGACCGGCGCCGAAGGTGAAGGCGGGCGTTTTGTCGGCGGGGCCGTCCTCGTCGATGCCGAGGGGACGCGCCCAGTTATCGGCGGAATACGCCAGCGTCAGGGTAAAGCGCCCGAGCATCATATCCGACTCGGTGGCGAGGGCAATATCGCCGTTGTGCAGCGAGAGGGCGACGGGCATCTGGTTTGTGAAGATCTTCGTGCCGTTTTCCATCGTTTCCACATAGTTCTGGCTGACGCGGTACGCGGCGTAGGGGGCGCCCATCACGTCCGGCTCCCAGTGTTCGCCCCCGTCGCGGGAGCGGATGATCGCGCTGCCGCTGGAGGTATGGATCTTCGAGGCGGTGCGGACGGTGGGGTCGAGGAAGAACTTCGGCGCCGTGTGGGAAAAGTAGACCTGGATCTCCCCGTCGGGGCGCTCGATCGCGCTCGGCTCCCAGTTGCGGCCGAGGTAGATCAGCCGTTCCTTTGACCAGGTGTTCCCGTTGTCCGCGGAACGGCGCATCAGGATCCCGCCGTATTTCGCGTCCAGCGCGTAACCCTTATTGTAGCGGAAGGAGGTAAAGGCGAGCACGTCGCCGTTTGAGAGAACGAGCGCATCCGTCGTGGCGTAGCAGAGGGTGTCCTCCTCTCCGTCGTCGCGGACGGTGGGACGGGAGCGGTAAAAGACGTTGCGGGCGCCGTAGTGCAGGCCGTCCGGACTTTTGGCAAAATAAACGCAGGAGCTGACGCGCCGGTCCTGGGTAAAGAGGAGATAGCTGCCGTCCTTCATGCGTTTGACGCGGGGATAGTAGACGAGGGCGGAGGCGGCGACCGTCAGGGCGCCGGGCATCGTAACGCTCTCGCGGAAATTGAGAGAAAGGCGGCTTTTTCCCGACTGACCGGCGTGGGAGTCGATTTTTTCGGGGGTTTTGTTGAGCTCGCTGATCGCTTTGAGCTGCATCGTTTCTTCCTCCAGATCGTTCGTTGTTTTTATTCTATCACAGATCCCGGCAATCTTCAAGGCAAAAATTTGAGGATTTTCCCCGCCCGTTTTCATACCCCGGAAAAAACGGACATAACCATATAACAAAAACGGCTTACAAAAGGAAAGGAAGAAAAGAAGATGAACGAATATCTGCCGGAAGGAAAACGCTGCGACACAGAAGAAAACCGCGCCGCCCTCGCCACCCCGGAGACGATCCGCGCGGCGATGCGCGAAAAAAAGATCCTCGAAGCGCCGGCGCTGTCCGCGGACAGCGCGCTGACGGCCGAGCTTGCGCTGGGGGAGGAGGCGGTCGGCGTGATGCCGGTCGGCGAATCGGTGCTGCTGCAGCCGGGCGAGAAGTTCAAGGAGATCGCCGTGATCGGGCGGGTCGGCAAGCCCTCCGTCTTCCGCGTGCTGGGCGAGCTCTCCCCCGCCGGAGGAAAGGCGCGGTTTCTCGTCTCGCGCCGGGCGGCGCAGCTTGCCTGCAAGGAGGCGTACCTGGACCGTCTCCTGCCCGGGGACGTGATCGACTGCTCGGCAACGCACCTTGAACAGTACGGCGCGTTCTGCGACGTGGGCTGCGGGTGCTTTGCCCTGCTGCCGGTGGACTGCCTCTCCGTCTCCCGCATCCCGCACCCCTCCGAGCGGCTTGCGGTCGGGGAGACGGTACGCGCCGCGCTCAAATACCGGGACCGGTTCGGTCGCCTCTTTCTCACCCGCCGGGAGCTGTGCGGAACGTGGGAGGAGAACGCCGCCTTCTTCTCCGTCGGGCAGACGGTGACGGGGGTGGTGCGCAGCGCGGAGCCGTACGGGATCTTTGTGGAGCTTGCCCCCAATCTCGCCGGGCTTGCCGAGCCGACCGAGGGGATCCGGCCCGGGGACGCCGTCAGCGTCTACATCAAGAGCATCCTGCCGGAGAAAATGAAGATCAAGCTGGTGATCATCGGGACCTGCCGGCGGGAAGCCGTCAGAGCTTCCGCTCCCCGCTTTCCCGTCGAGGACGAGGCGCATATCGAGCGGTGGCTATACAGCCCGGCGGGTTGCGCCCGGCGGATCGGCACGGTCTTTAACGGCGAGCCGGACGCCGCGGTGTGAGTTTTTTGACGGCGGACTTGACGGAACGGGGAAAACGGGATATAATGAGAAGGTAAAAAAACATTTACCGGAGCGAATATGAAATCATCTCTGAAAACGGCAGCCGCTCTCCTCGCCCTTCTCCTGCTTCTTTCCGGCTGCGCCGCGAACATACCCGCCGACACGACCGACGCGCCCGTGATCGTCCCGCCGGGACCGGGAGAAACGCTCCCCGTCCCCGAGACCGCCGCGCCCGAAACGGAGCCGGCGGCGACCGAGCCGCCAGAAACGGAGCCGCCCGCCGACGAGATCCCGACCTTCAAGGCGGATCTCTCCGCTTACGAAGCGTACATGGCGCCCGCCGACCGGGACGGGTATCTCCTGCTCGTGAACAAAACGCACCCGATCGCCGCGGACTCGGTGCCCGCCGATCTCGTCTATCTCCCGCAGGAATACGCCGTTTACACCGGCGAGTGGCGCGCGCAGATGACCTCCGTGGCCGCCGGCGCCTATACCGCGATGCTGACCGAGCTCTGCGCAAACGGCTATACCGACGTCAAGTCGACCCTCGCCTACCGCAGCTACGCGACGCAGAGTTATCTTTATCATAACTATATCGCCGAGGAGATGGCGAAAAACCCCGCCCTCACAAAGGAAGAGGCGCGCGCGATCGTGGAAACGTACAGCGCCCCGCCCGGCACGAGCGAACACCAGACCGGGCTCTGTACCGATATGCACAACGTCTACAACCGCCCCGATCTGGAGTTGGAGGATTTCGAAAAAACGGACGCCTACCTCTGGCTGCGCGACAACTGCTGGAAATTCGGTTTTATCCTCCGCTTCCCCCGCGGCAAGGAGGCGATCACCGGCTATCAGTTCGAGTGCTGGCACTTCCGCTTTGTCGGGCGGTATCACGCCAAGCGGATCTACGACTCCGGGCTCTGCCTGGAGGAATATCTGGAACAGCTGAATAAAAACTGAACGCAAAAGCGAAGCGGTCCCGGAAAACGGGACCGCTTCGTTTTTATGATGTTTTTCTATCCGCCGCACTGCGGGCTTTTTTTATTCGGGTTTTGCGCGTTTGCCGCGCAGGATCAGAAAGACGGCCGCCGCCGCGAGGAGGACCCCCGCTCCGGCGATGATCCAGGGAAGGGCGCTCCCCTCTCCCGCTCCCGCGGAGCCGTCCGGATCCGTTGCGTCCGGGAGGCCGACAAGCGGTTTTGCCGCGGTGAAGAAGGAGGAGAAGCCGGTCGTGTAGAAGGAGAGCGTTTCCACGCTGCCGTCGTCGTAGGTTCTGTACTCCGCCTTGCCGAGCGCCTCGATCCCGCCGTCCTCCTTCCGGTGGTAGACGTAGAGATCGCCGCCGCCGGAGAGGTCTCCCCTCCCCAGCCGGACGGTCACACGGACCGGGAAGCCGACGTCGCGGTGCCCCTCAAAGTAGATGGGAAAGAGCTTCCCTTCCTCGGGCGAGGCAAAGCCGTTCTCCCCGGCGAGCCGGGCAAAAAGCGTTTCCGTCTCCGCGTCCGCTTTACCCGGCCGGGCGCTGGAAACGATCCTTGCGACGTCGTCGAGGATCTCGGAGAGCTGCTCGTCGGAGAGCGAGGCGTAACGCTGCCGTTCCTCCTCCGTCATCCTGCCCGCCGCCACCGAGGCGGAGGCAAACACCTCGCCCGCCTCGGGCGGGGCGGGGGGCAGAATGTCAAAATCGCTGTTGCGGTCCTCCGGCAGCGGAACGGACGGGTCCTCCGGCCCTACCTCGTCGATGACCTGCTCCACGGTAAAGGTCACGCGGTCGGGGATCACGCAGTCCGCCGGCTGGTACCGGCCGATGCTGAACTCGTTATCCCCGTTCGGGAGGAGCTGAGCCGAAAAGCCGTTCTCCCCGTACACGCGGACGATCATATATTCCCTGTCAAAGCCCTCGAGCCTGATCGCGTCGTATTCCTCGAGCTTCAGCTCCCCTTCGACCGCTTTTCCTTCATAAAACGCGCTGACGGACTGACCGGCGATATTCCAGTTCCCGCCCGCGAAATCCACGGTCCAGGTCGGTTTTTCCTCGTGATTGTCGGGGTTGTCGGGGCCGTCCGGGCCGTCCGGGCCGGAGGGCGCGCTGCCCTCGATATACTCGATCACCAGACTGACTTCAAAGGGAGGCAAGGGGCTGCCCTGCGTTCTGTTTGCCACGCTGTATTCATGCTCGCCGTTGAGCGCCGTCAGCTCCGTTTTCCCTCCCGCGCCGTCGGTGAGGTAAACGTGGTAGTTCCCGTCCGGGATGCCGTTTACCGCGAACATCTCGTTATATTTTACGTCAAGTGTGCCGGAAACGGGCGCGCCGTTTCTCGTCACCGTGACCGTCTGTCCGTTGACCTCCCAGCGCCCGGAGCCGACGTCGATAAACCAGACGTAGTCCCGCCCGGTGAGGGGGTCGCGTCCCGGGTTTACCTCCGGCTCGGGATCGACCTCGCCCGTTCCGTAATAATAACCGAGCCAGTTCGTGTGGTCGGTGATGATGTGGTCCCCCACCTCGGGGACGTTATGGACGCCGTCGTTCCATTCCGGCGGAAAGCTCGGTCCGTCGCCCAGAAAGCCGGTCCCCTTGCAGTAGGGACATTTCCAGCCGATCGTTTTCGCCGTTTTGCAGTTTTCGTTTTGACATTCAACCTTCCCGGCGCCGCCGCAGCGGTCGCAGTCCCCGCCGCCGGCGCCGTGGCAATGCCAGCACTCCAGCTTGCCGGAGCCGCCGCACTGGCCGCACGGACCGGCGTTCCCTTCCGCGGGGATCGGACGGGCGAGCCCGTCGCCGTTACAGCTCGGACAGGTATAATAGCCGTTATCGCATTTTCCTTTG
>CAMKAU010000087.1 GCA_946410595.1 uncultured Clostridia bacterium | reverse complement strand
TCCTGGCAAAAGTTTCCCGCGACCGATACATGAAAGAGCTTGCCCTCCGCTATCCCGCCTATCGGTTTGAACAGCATAAGGGATATCCGACGGAGGAGCACCGGCGGATCCTGCGGGAGATCGGGCCCTGTCCCGAGCATCGCCGCTCCTTTCTCTCCTTTCTCACGAGATGACGCTGCCGATCAAAGCCGTCGGCAAAGCGGGAGAGATTGCCGCCGCCGACTATCTCGCTTTGCGCGGTTACCGCATCCTTGAAAAAAACCGACGGATCGGAATGAAGGAAGCAGACATCATCTGCCAAATCGGCGAGTATCTTGTTTTTGTTGAGGTCAAGACCCGCGTCTGCCGGGATCCCGACGGAGAAAAACCGTGGGAGAGCTTTGTCGGCCGCGCGTCCGGCATGGTCGACAGCGCCAAAAAACGCAATCTTCTTACGGCGGTCAACGCCTATATGAAGCGTTACTCCCCTCCCTACGTCCCCCGCATCGACGTGATCGAGGTCTACCTCGCTCCGGACCGGCGCGTTCTGGCGATCGAGCAGATCGAAGGCGCCGTGACCGGAAATACCCGTCTGAAACGGAGAAAACGCCCTTGACGACACCTCTCTCCTATTTTGATCTTCACTGCGATACCCCGCTCCGCCTCTGGCAGACCGGAAGCGAGCTGCGAGAAAACACGCTCCATATTGATCTGGTCCGCGCCGCGGGTCTCGCCCGTTATCTTCAATGCGCCGCGATCTGGAGCGACCGCCGGTATTCCGACGAAGAAGCGCTTGCCGTCTTTTTTAAAAGCGAGCGGTATTTCCGCGCCGAAGCGGAGAAAAACGGCTGCCCGATCCTGACCGGCGACTCGTTTTATTCCTTTACCGGGCGGCGCGGGTTTATCCTCACGCTGGAGGACGCCCGGCTCCTCTGCGGCGATCTTTCCAACGCCGACCTTCTCTATTCTCACGGCGTTCGCGTCGTAACGCCCCTTTGGGCGGGCGTTTCCTCGATCGGCGGGGCGCACGGCGCCGAGGAGGGGCTGAGCGCGTTCGGCCGCGCCGCGATCCGCCGCTTCGGCGAACTCGGCGCGATCCTTGATCTCTCTCACGCCTCCGACGCCTCGGCCGAAGAGATCCTTTTCCTTGCCGAAAAGCACGGGTTTTCCGTGATCGCCACCCATTCCGACTCCCGGGAAATCAACGCTCACACCCGCAACCTGCCCGACCCGCTTCTCTCGAAGCTGGTCAAAGCCGGCGGGATCGTCGGTCTTTCCCTCTGCCGGGAGCATCTCCGCTCGCGGGAGGTCTGCACGCGGGAGGACGTTCTCGCGCATCTCTCGCACTATCTTTCCGTCGCGCCGGAGAACGCCGTCGCGTTCGGCTGCGATTTCGACGGAACGGATCTCCCGGACGGGGTCGACGGCGTCGGCTCGATCCCTTCCCTCTTTTCCTATCTGGAGGAAAACGGGATCCCGCAAAGAATCCTTGAGAAGGTCTTTTTTCAAAACGCGTATTCCTATTTTAAGAAGCATCTGTCATAAAAAAGGAGAAATTATGAACTACGTCAGCACACGGGACGCCAGACTCACGAACGAAAGCGTTTCCTCCGCCTGCGCGATCAAGCGCGGCCTTGCGATCAACGGCGGACTGTATATGCCCGGGCGGATCCCGCCGTTTGAGGAGGGGGAGCTCGCTTCCTTTCTCCCGCTTTCCTATGAAGCGCTCGCGGCAAAGGTGATCGCCAAATATCTGACCGATTTTACCGAGGAGGAACTGCTTTCCTACGCAGGCAAAGCATACTCTCCCGACCGGTTCCCGGAGGGAGCGATCGCACTTTCCCCCGAAATGGACGGACAGTTCTTTATCGAGCTTTGGCACGGCCCCACCTGCGCCTTCAAGGATATGGCGCTGCAGCTGATGCCGCGGCTCCTGGCCGCTTCTCTGAAAAAAACGGCGGAGCGCCGCACCGCCGTCATCCTCGTCGCTACCTCCGGCGATACGGGAAAGGCGGCGCTGGAAGGGTTTTCCGGCGTGGACGGGGTAAAGATCCAGGTCTTCTACCCGAAGGGGGGCGTCAGCCGCGTACAGGAGCTGCAGATGGTCACCCAGGAGGGAGAGAACATCAAGGTTTCCGCCGTGGAGGGGAACTTCGATACGGCGCAGACGGAGCTGAAGCGCATCTTCATCGACCGGGAGTTTGCGAAGACCGTGAGAGAGTCCGAAGCGATCCTCACCAGCGCAAACTCGATCAACTTCGGCCGGCTCGTCCCGCAGATCGTGTATTACGTTTACTCTTATCTCGAGCTCGTGCGGCGCGGGCGCGTTTCCCTCGGTTCTCCCGTCGACGTCTGCGTGCCGACCGGCAACTTCGGCAACATCCTCGCCGCCTATATGGCAAAGCGGATGGGCGTTCCCTTCCGCCGCTTTATCTGCGCCTCCAATCAGAACAATGTGCTGACCGATTTTATCCGCACCGGCCACTATACCAAAAAGCGCGACTTCCATCTGACGATCTCCCCCTCGATGGATATCCTCGTTTCCAGCAATCTGGAGCGTCTCCTCTATCTCATCGCCGGAGACGAAAACGTCCGTCTCTGGATGCGCGCCCTGCGGGAAACAGGCGAGTACACCGTGGATCCCGGGACGCTTGCCGCTCTCCAAAACGAGTTTTCCGGCTATTACTGCGGAGAAGCCGAAACGAAAGAAACGATCCGGCGGTATTTTGACTGCCACGGGTATCTGATCGACACGCACACCGCCGTCGCCGCCAACTGCGCGGAGCAGTACCGGCGGGAAGCGGGCGGCGATCTTCCGATCCTCACCGCCTCCACCGCCAGCCCCTTCAAGTTTGCCGCCGCGGTTTACGAAGCGCTGACGGGCGAACACACGGACGACGCGCTCAAAGCGCTCGATCTTCTTGCCGCCCGCGCCGGACGCCCGATCCCCGCGCCGCTTGCCGCCTGCATAAAAAAAACCGTCCGCTTTACCGAGACGGTCGCGACGGACGGGATGCGCCCCTCGATCGCCGAGTTCATCCGGTAACGCCTATGTCTCTTTACACGATCGCCGATCTCCATCTCTCGACCGGTCCGGGAACGAACAAGTCCATGGAGGTTTTCGGACACCGGTGGACCGGATACCTCGAGAAGATCGAAAAAAACTGGACCTCCCTCGTCTCCGCCGACGATACCGTGATCCTGCCGGGCGATCTCTCCTGGGCGCTCTCCCCCGAAGAAGCGGTGGAGGACCTGCGGTTTCTCGATTCCCTTCCCGGCGCGAAGATCATCTCAAAGGGAAATCACGATCTCTGGTGGGCGACGGCGCAGAAGCTGAAAAACCTGTTTGAAGCGAACGGGATCACGTCGATCCGCCTGCTCCACAATTCCGCTTTTCTCGCGGAAGACCGGCTGATCGCCGGAACGCGCGGCTGGTTCAACGATAATTCCCTGAACGTCCCGAAGGGGACCGACTACCAGAAGCTCGTCAACCGGGAAAACGGACGCCTCAAAGCCAGTCTCAAAGCGGCCCGCGCGCTTTCCCCGGACGCGCCGATCCTCGCCTTTTTCCATTTTCCGCCCGTTCGCGGAGAGTTCGTCTGCCGCCCGCTTGTCGACACGCTGCACGAGTACGGCGTTACCGAAGTCTACTACGGGCATATCCACGGCGACTATCTTACCCCCCGCGCCGCGCTCTTTGAGGGGATCCGGATGACGCTCGTATCCGCGGACGCGCTCAACTTTGTCCCTTTGCGCATCCCGCCGCCGGATTCTCCCTGATTTTTCCCCGTTGTTCTTGACAAAACGCAAATTATTCTATACAATTACTATGTTTGTAAAAAAATGGAGGATATACAAAAATGGCTTTCATCAAATCCGAAGAAAAAAGCAAAAACCAGTACGTGATCGAGTTTTCCATCGAAAAGGAGACCTTTGACGCAGAAGTGACAAAGATCTTCCGGGAGAAGTCCCGCAACATCACCGTCCCCGGCTTCCGCCGCGGCAAAGCGCCCCGTCCCGTAATCGAGAAAATGTACGGCAAAGGCGTTTTCTATGAAGACGCGCTCAACAACCTGATCCCCGCCGCGTACGCGGAGGCGGAAAAGGCGTCCGGCCTGGAGATCGTTTCCCGTCCCGAGTTCGATCTCGACGAGATCGGCGAGGAAGGCGTGCGCGTGCACGCGACCGTCTGGGTCAGACCCGAGCTTTCCATCAAGGGTTACAAGGGGATCGAGGTGGAGCGCCACTATCATCCCGTGACCGAAGAAGAGATCAACGACCGCATCAAGGGCGTGCGCGAGCGCAACTCCCGCACCGAGGACGTAACCGGCAGACCCGCCGAGGCGGCCGATATCGCCAATATCGACTACGAGGGCTTCTGCGACGGCAAGGCCTTTGAAGGCGGCAAGGGCGTCAGCCAGGATCTCGTTCTGGGTTCCGGCACCTTTATCCCCGGTTTTGAGGAGCAGATCGTCGGTAAGGAAGTCGGCGCCGAGTTCGACGTCAACGTGACCTTCCCCGAGGAATATCACGCCAAAGAGCTGGCCGGCAAGCCCGCCGTTTTCAAGTGCAAGCTCAACGGTCTGAAGCGCAAGATCCTGCCCGAGCTTGACGACGAGTTTGCAAAAGACGTTTCCGATTTTGACACCTACGCTGAATATCTTGCCGACGTGAAGGCAAAAATCACCGAAGAACACGAGAAGCACGCGGAGTCCCACCTGGAAGAAAGTCTCGCCGACGCGCTCGCCTCCAAGCTGGAAGGCGATATCCCGGCCTGCATGTTCGAGGCGGAAGCTGAAAACATCGTCCGCGACTATGAGATGAGTCTACGCCGCAGCGGTCTCTCCCTTGACGACTACATAAAGTACACGGGCAAAGATCTCGCGGGCCTGAAAGCGGATATGATGCCCCGCGCGGAGAAGTCCGTCCGCACCCGCCTTGCCCCGGAAACGATCGCCGCCGCGGAAAAGCTGGAAGCGACCGACGAGCAGATCGACGCCGAGCTGAAAAAGATCGCGGACGCCTATGGGATCGAAGCAGATAAGATCGGGGAGTACGTCCCGCGCGAAAACGTCAAACGCGACGTCCTGGCCGAGAGCGCGATGAAGCTGGTCCGCGACTCCGCAAAGATCACCGAGGAAGCGGAAGGCGAAAAGCCCGCCAAGACGAAGAAGGCGCCCGCAAAGAAAGCGGACGCGGAAAAGAAAGCGGACGCGGAAAAGAAACCCGCTCCCGCCAAAAAGCCCACCGCCAAGAAAGCGCCGGCGAAAAAGGTAGAAGCGGCCGAAAAGACCGAAAAGGCGGAAAAGCCCGCCAAAACCGCGAAAAAGAAAGCGGAACCGAAAGAAACGAAATAACGAACAGCCAGAAAGGATAGCGCATGAAAAACACAAACGTCGAAAGAGCCGCTCTGGTCCCTTACGTGATCGAACAGACGAGCAACGGCGAGAGATCCTTTGATATTTTTTCCCGTCTGCTTTCCGACCGGATCGTCATCCTCTCGGACGAGGTCAACGACACGACCGCCTCGCTCTGCGTGGCGCAGATGCTCTATCTGGAATCCGTCGATCCCGACAAGGACATCAACCTCTATATCAACAGCCCCGGCGGATCCGTTTCCGCGGGTCTCGCGATCTACGACACGATGAACTTCGTGAAATGCGACGTATCCACGATCTGTATCGGGATGGCGGCGTCGATGGGAGCGTTCCTGCTCTCCTCCGGCGCAAAGGGAAAGCGCTTTGCGCTTCCCAACAGCGAGATCATGATCCATCAGCCCTCCGGCGGCAGCCGCGGGCAGGCGTCCGATATCAAGATCCAGGCCGATCATATCCTGAAAACGAAAGACCGCCTGAACCGCATCCTCGCCGCCAACACCGGCCGGCCGCTTGAGGAGATCGCGCGGGATACCGACCGCGACAACTTTATGTCGGCGGAGGAGGCGCTTGCCTACGGTCTGATCGACGAAGTGATCGCAAAACGCAAATAAGAGCCGAAAGGACGAAACGCGTGGCAAATTCCAAACACACCACACCGCCTCTCCGTACCTGTTCCTTCTGCGGGCGCAGCGAGCGCCAGGTCCTCTTTCTTATTCCCTCCCCGATCTCGGATTGCTATATCTGCGATACCTGCATCGACGCCTGCAACGGCATCCTTACCGAGACGGCCGAGCAGACCGCGCCCGCCGAAACGAGCGAGAAAAAGCTCCCGATCCCGCAGGAGATCAAAGCGACGCTGGACGCCTACGTCATCGGGCAAAACGAGGCGAAAATCGCTTTAAGCGTCGCGGTCTATAACCATTACAAGCGCATTTCCCTGCTCGACCGGAAAGCGGACGCGAAAAAAGCGGACAAAGAAACGGAAAACGACCCGATCGCCGCGGCTCTGTCCCCCGACGTTCAGCTCCAGAAAAGCAACGTTCTTCTGATCGGTCCCACCGGCGTCGGCAAGACCTATCTCGCGCAGACTCTGGCGAAGACCTTTGACGTTCCCTTTGCGATCGCGGACGCGACCACCCTGACCGAGGCCGGCTACGTCGGAGAAGACGTGGAGAATATCCTGCTCCGTCTGATCCAGGCGGCCGACTACGACGTGTCGCGCGCGGAGCGCGGGATCATCTATATCGACGAGATCGACAAGATTTCCCGCAAGGGGGAAAACCGTTCGATCACGCGCGACGTTTCGGGCGAAGGCGTGCAGCAGGCGCTCCTCAAGATCCTTGAGGGCACCGTTTCCAACGTTCCTCCGCAGGGCGGGCGAAAGCACCCCAACCAGGAGTTTATCCAGGTCAATACCGAGAATATCCTCTTTATCTGCGGCGGCGCGTTCGACGGGCTGGAAAAGATCATCGAAAAACGGATCAACTCCTCCGCGATCGGCTTCAACGCCGGGATCCGCAGCAAAACCGACCGCAAGGATCTGTTGCGCTTTGCAACGCCGCATGATATCGTCAAATTCGGACTGATCCCCGAGCTTGTCGGGCGGATGCCCGTCCTCGTTTCCCTTGACAATCTGGATGAAGACGCCCTCGTCACCATCCTCTCGGAGCCGAAAAACGCCATCATCAAACAGTATAAAAAACTCTTTGCGATGGAAAACAAGGAGCTTCAGTTCGAAGACGAGGCCTGCCGCATCATCGCCCGCAAGGCGATCGAGC
>CAMKAU010000086.1 GCA_946410595.1 uncultured Clostridia bacterium | reverse complement strand
TTTTTCTGAGATCCGCGCGAGCCCCCTCAGTTCTTCTTTTTCCTTGCGATCAGGAAAACGGCGACCGCCGCGGCGGCGAGCGCGCCCGCGCCGATCAGAACGGGAACCCACGGGAAGGAGGACTCGGCCGTATCGCCGGGATCGGCCGGGGCCGTCGCGGTCCCGGAATCCGGCGCGTCCGTTTCCGCCGGGGTAACGGGCGGGGTCAGGTCGATCGCGCTGCCCCAGCCCTTGACGAGCTTCTCTGCGAGCGGCATGGGATTGACCTTCGTCGAGAAGACGGTGGCAAGCGGCGGCTGGGTCAGTTTTCCGTCCGAGGTGGTATAGGTTTTTCCCTGTCCGTCGACGATCCGCACGCCGTCTTTGGTAAAGGCGTATTCCTCCGCCATCAGGTAGCGGCTCCCGCCGGCGGCGCCGCCGAGATAGCCGTGGTAGATGATATACTGTTTTTTGCCGTCCGGGGAGACGGTGAAGCAGCAGTGCCCGCAGCCGTTTGCCTCGGTGTTTCGGCTGAGGATCGGCTGAGGCGCTTTCACCCAGCTCTCCATATAGGTCGGATCGGCGCCCTCCTTCAAGGTGAGCTGGCCGATGCAGTAGCCGGTCGTCCAGTAGCCGCTGCCGGCGTAGAGCAGATAGACCGTGCCGTCCGGCGCCGTCGTGACGGCGATCCCCTCGACGACCTCGGGCCAGATCTTGCCCTCCGCGTTGACGGTATAGGTCGCGCCGACCTTTTCCCACGGCTCGGTGGGCACGCAGATCACGGAGCAGCGTCCGGTCAGCTCCCACGGGCTCTTCATCTTCGAGATATTAAGCGTCTGGTAGCGGTGGTTTTCCTCCTCGTGGTTTTCCGAAACCCAGAGGCAGTAAAGCTCCCCGCGGATGATGCCGGTCGTCTGGCCGGCGCACCAGCGGTAAAGGATCTCGTCGGTCGTGTCGCTGGTGACGGCTGCGGGGACGTTCGCCTGCTTTGTCACGGGGTGCCCATACGGACCCTGCGGATCATCGGTCAGCGCGCGGATGACGTACATCCGGTGATTTGAGTTGTTCCCGTCGTCGCAGGCGAGGTGGATATACCAGCCGGAGAGATCCTCGCCGAAGACCTCAGGGCCGTAGTAATGGAGCTCCGGCGACCAGAGGTTTTTGGAATACGGCTGGCCGGCGGCGGGGGTGAAGACCGTAACGAGCGGCGCGTAACGCAGGTCGGCGAGGTTCGTCGCCTTTGCCACGCCGATCGCGGAGCCGGCGGTACGGGTGAAGTAATAGTAACCGTCCTGATAGATGACCCACGGGTCCGCCGCCGTTGTGATCGGGTTATCAAAGCTGCTGTTCCCCGTTTCTTCCGCGAAGAGATCCACGCCGGCGCCGACCGTGATATGCGGGGCCATCTTGCCGGAGAACGCTTCCGGGCCGATCACGTCGGTCACGCCGTTGAAGGTCCCGCCGTTGATCGCCAGTTCGTAATCGCCGTTCAGCGCGGATTTGGAGTAATACGCGGGCGCGATCTTCCCGTAGAAGGATCCGCCGTTGAGAGTGAGGGAATAGGTCCCGGTGAAGGAGGCGTCTTCGTTGGCGCCCGCTCCGTAGATCCCGGCGCGGAAGACGCCGCCGTCGACCGTGAGCGATACGCTGCCGCTCTGGGCGCCGGGGGTCATGGCGTAGACGGGGCCGGTAAACTCGCCCTTGGTGATCCGGGCGGTGATCTGCGCGTTCTTGACGACGGAATCCGCCTTGCTCGAAGAAAGGTAGAGCGAGCGGAAGGTGCCGGAGGCGACGGTGAAGGTATAGGAAAGGTCGGAAAAACCGGCGGCCTTGCCGGCGACGAGGTGAGGATAGGAGTCGACGCCCTCCGCCCGGAAGACGGAAACGCCGGAGCCGATGCCGGCGTCAAACGCGCTGAAAATCAGCGAAACGCCGGAAACGTCGGCGTAAAGATTGACGTTTTCCAGATAGACGGAGGAGGGAAAGGTCAGGTTCTTCGAGAGGCGGAACTGTCCGCCGCCCTCTGCGCGGTAGTCCGTTTCCCCGTCCTTGGCGGTGATGGTTACGGGAGCGGCGCAGACCGGCAGCGCGGGCGTTTCGGTATGCGAGTAGACCCCGCAGACGACGATCCGTCCTCCCGCCGTTTTCAGGGCGGCAAAGGCGTCCTTCAGCGCGCCGAACGGCGAGCTCGGGGTCGCGCCGTTGCCCGTTCCCCCGTCCGCGAGATAAACGACCTTTTCCGGCGCCGTGCCGCGGAGCAGCGGGGTCAGCTCCGCAAAGAGCTCTTCGGAAAAGACCTTTTCGGAATAAACCAGCGTATAGGCGGCGCTCTCCGCGCGCTGCAGACCTTCCGGTCCCGCGTGTACGGCGCCGATCTTGCCGGAAACGGCCTCGAGCGAAAGGGAGCCGAGCGCTTCGCGCAGATCGAGCTCCCCGATCTCGGCGCCGGAAACGCTGACCGTAACGTCGCCGGAGAAGGCGCCGCTCTCCTTCAGCTTTACCGTGCCGATCCTGCCGCCGTTGAGCGCGAGGATCGTTTTCACACCCGCTTTCGTCCCTTTTTCGGAAACGGAAACGGTGTCAAACTCTCCGCCCTCCACCGTCAGATTACACCCTTTTGCCGGGTCAGCGGCCCCGATCAGGCGGATCTTTCCGGAGGTTTTCACGTCTTTGGCAAACGAGAGCGAGCCGTTCCCGCGGATCGCGGATCCCGCCCCCGAAATCGAGAGAGAAGCAAAACGGAAATCGCCGGAGAGCGAGAGGGTCCCGTTTGCCGGAAGAACGAGCGTTCCGCCGCTGCAGACGATCTCCCCCCCGTGGGCGGGGAGGGTGAGATCCGCCGGGACGGTATAGGTCCCCGCGAGGGTCAACGAGCCGCCCATCGGGAGCTTTTTCACCGCGTCGGCGAGACTGCCGAGCGGCGCGTTTTCCGAACTGCCGTCCCCCGTGCCGCCGTCCGCGAGGAAGACGCTGCCGTAGGAAGTGATCCGGTCGAAAATGCCGGTCGCCGCCAGCTCGTCGATCTTCTCTTTGGAATAGGCGAGCGGGTTGTAGGTCAGATAGCGTTTGGCGTTGGCGGCCAGTTTGGTGATGGTATCGTTGTTTTCGTAGATGCTCTCGGTCACCTTGTCGAGCGAGCCGCCGTCCAGCTTGAGATCGGTATTGCCGCAGGCGTTGTTGATATTCAGCGTACCGACGCTCCCGCCGTAGATCTCGATCACGCTCGTGCCGGAGAGGCGGCGGGTCACGTCGCCGCCGGTATAAAGCCGGACGAGCGAGCCGCCGTACATCCGGAAGACGAGACTGCCGGAATAATGATTATAGAGGGAGGCGCCGTAAACCGTCTCGACGTTTCCGTCATAGACGGTGATATACGCCGTCCCTGTATAGGTCTGGGTCTTTGCGCCCTTGGTGCGGGAAAAACCGACGACGTTGCGGTATTTTCCGCTTTTGATCGTGATATGGGAATCCTTTGCCGTGGGCGTTCCGTCGGCGGGCGCCTCGTAGCCGCCGACCAGCGTCAGCATATTCGAGGAAAGCGTCAGCCCCTCGCCCATCGTCAGCGCAAAGAAGCGCGCGGCGATCTCGGCGCCGCCGGTGATGCCGATACTGAGATTTTCGAATACGGTCGGCCCGCCGAGGGAATAGGGCTTGTTCGAGGGAAGGGTGAGCGTGGCTCCGGAGTCCGACGAGCCGTTTTTGGCGGTGATGACGATCTCGCCGCTGTGGGCGGGCTCCTCGAAGGCGTCGGTCAGCTTCAGGTCGGAAAGAAGAACGATCCGTCCGCCTTCCGCCGCCGCGGTGATCGCGGCGGAGAGCGAGGCCAGCGCCGTTTGCGGCGTCTGTCCGTTGCTTGCGTCGTTTCCGTTCGCCGGATCCAGGTAAACGACCTTGTCCGCCGCCGCCGTCCCGGCGGAGGGGATCAAAAGGCCGAGCATCAAAGCTCCGAGAAGCAAGGCGAAAAGTTTTTTCCCCGTTTTCATATCTTTCTCCGTTTGAGAGTAGATTTTTCCTTTCCCGCTTCGCGGGACGGAAACTCCCGTTTCAAAGAGCGGACGATCGCGTCGGCCGCCGTACCGGCGGCCTCCCGGAGCGCCTCCGGGTCGGCCGTTTTGCCGCGGAAGCGTTTGCCGGAGGGGAGACCGAGCGCGGTCTTGGTCATTGCGCCGGCGAGATACACCTGCCGGATCGCCTCCGCCAGCATGGCGGAAAAGGTCTTTTTGTCAAAGCGGTCGGAGAGCGCGGAAGCGACGGCGGCGCGGGAGGGCAGCTTTTCCGAGAGCGGATAGCCGAGAAACCACCGCGCGGAGATCGAGTCCGCGGCGAGGCGCAGAGTTTTTGAAACGGATTTCTGCCGCTGCCGGCGGGATAGCAGGACGAGACGGATCAGCACGGCGGGATCGGTCGCGGGGCGGCCGGATTTCTGCGCGTAAAACGGCTCGGCGATCTCATAGATCTTCTCCCAGTCCACCGCCGCGTCGATCCGGCGGAGGGGAGAGGTCTTCGGGACGAGGCGGTCGATATCGACCATCTCTAAAAGAAGACGGCTGTTTTCCCGTTTCCATTTCGTGATCATTTTTTGTTCGCTCCTTTGACGTTTTCCGGCCCGAAGCCGTGCGGAAGAAGCGCGTCCAGCGTCATCTCCTCAAAACGTTCGCCCGCGGAGTCGGCGACAAGGATGGGAAAGTCGAGCGGGCAGAACTCCCGCATAAACTGCCGGCAGACGCCGCAGGGGTAAAAGAGCCCCTCCGCCTCCGGCACGGCGGTATTCTCGCCGAGCACGGCGAGGGCGGAAAACCGCCTCTCCCCTTCGTGCAGCGCGCGGATGAACGCGGAGCGTTCCGCGCAGACGGTGGGGGTGAAGGAGGCGTTTTCGATATTGAAGCCGGTATAGATCTTTCCGCTTTCCGCGAGCAGCGCGGCGCCGACCCGGCAGCCGGAATAGGGCGCGTAGGCAAGGAGCATCGCCTCGCGGGCGCGCCGGACGAGATCGCGTTTTTCCTTTTCTGTCATCGGCCGGCTCCTTTCCCGGAAAACAGCGCTTTGCCCCGCGAACGGAAGGGGACGCCGAGCCATTTTGAAACGGTTGCCGCCACGTCGCAGAAGCACTCGCGCGTTCCGAGCGGGATGGGGGGAAGCGACGGGGCATACAGCAGGACCGGCACCGTCTCGCGGGTGTGGTCGGTCCCGCGGAACCCGGGATCGCACCCGTGGTCCGCCGTGATGATGAGCAGATCCTCTCCGCCGAGGAGGGGAAGCGCTCCGGCAAGCCAGTCGTCGATGGCGGAGAGCGCGGCGGCGTATCCGTCGATATCGCGGCGGTGGCCGTAAACGCTGTCGGTATCCACGAGGTTGACAAAGCAGAGCCCGTCAAAATCCCGCGCAAGATAGCGGGAGGCGGAGGCGAGACAGTCCGGGTTTCCGTGCGCGGGATCGGACTCGGTGATCCCCCGGCCGGCGAAAATATCGGAGATCTTGCCGACGCCGATCACCTCCTTTTTCGCTTCTTTCAGCGCGTCGAGGAGGGTGGGCTTCGGCGGAACGAGGGAAAAATCCCTGCGGTCCGGCAGACGGTAGAAATCGGGCGCCTCTCCCGCAAACGGCCGCGCGATCACGCGGTCGACCGCAAAGCGGCCCACGAGGAGCTCCCGGGCGATCCGGCAGCAGCGGTAAAGCTCCTCCAGGGGAACGGCGTCCACGTGCGCCGCGATCTGGAAGACGCTGTCCGCCGAGGTATAGACGATCAGAGAGCCGTCCCGGCGCGCTTCTTCCCCGTAGTCGCGGATGATCTCGGTGCCGGAGTAGGGCTTGTTGACGAGGGCTTTCCGGCCCGTTCCCCGCTCAAAAGCGGAGATGACCTCCGCGGGAAACCCGTCGGGGAAGGTCAGAGGCGGCTCGCGGGAGACGAGCCCCGCCAGCTCCCAGTGGCCGGTCGTGGTGTCCTTGCCGTTCGACGCTTCGCGCATCCGGCCGAAAGAAGCGACGGGCGAGCGGCTTTTGCCGAGGAAGGAAAGCCCCTCGACGTTGCCGAGCCCCATTTTCTTCATCGTGGGGATATGAAAATCCTTTCCGCGGGAGGCGGATCGCAGGGTGTTGGCGCCCTTGTCCCCGAAGGCGGCGGCGTCCGGCGCGTGCCCGGCGCCGCAGCTGTCGATCACGATGACAAACGCCCGGCGCTTCATCGGTTTCCCTCCGCTTCGCGCAGGGCTTTGGCGATCCCGACCAGACGGCTGGTCCCGAGGCGGTCGGCGCCGAGCTGGATGAAGTCCTCGGCGTCCTTCTGCGTTTTGATGCCGCCCGCCGCCTTGATCTTGAGGGTGGGGGAGACGTTTGCCGTCATCAGCGCGATATCCTCGCGCGTTGCGCCGCCGGTGGAAAAGCCGGTGGAGGTCTTGATATAATCGGCGCCGGACTCGGAGACGACGCGGCACATTTCGATCTTTTCCTCCTCCGTGAGCAGGCAGGTCTCGATAATGACCTTGAGGATCTTATCCCCGACCGCGAGCCGGACCGCGGCGATCTCCTCACGGACGGCGCTGAACCGCCCTTCCTTGACCATGCCGAGGTTGATCACCATATCGATCTCCGCCGCCCCGTCGCGGACGGCGGTCAGCGCCTCCGAGCATTTGACGGAGGGGGTGCTGTACCCGTTCGGGAAGCCGATCACGGTGCAGATCGGGAGGCGGCCGCCCACGTATTCGGCGGCCTGCCGGACAAACGAGGGCGGGATGCAGGCGGAGGCGCAGCCGTATTCGATCGCGTCGTCGAGGACGGCGCGGATCTTCTCCCACGTGGCGCAGGGGTCAAGCAGCGTGTGGTCCACGCGCTTCAGAATATCTTCAAGTTTCATCTTCTTCCCTCCTGATACGGTTGACCCAGCAGCGGTGGCAAAGCTCGATATACCGGTCGTTGCCGCCGAGCAGGATTTGATCTCCCTCTGTCAGAACTCTGCCGTCCGCGCCGATCCGGGCGTTGACGACGGCCTTGTTCCCGCACTCGCACATCGACTTGATCTCGGTGATGGAATCCGCCACCTCAAAGAGCCGCCGGCTGCCCGGAAAGAGGCGGGTGCGGAAGTCGGTCCTGAGCCCGAAGCAGAGCACGGGCACGTCGTAGCCGTCGACGAGAAAGCGGAGCTGGTCGATATGTTTTTCGGTAAAAAACTGGCA
>CAMKAU010000085.1 GCA_946410595.1 uncultured Clostridia bacterium | reverse complement strand
CTTTTCCACCTCCTCCAGCATATAACCGCGGGTAAAATAATAACCGTCCGGGGTCATCGAATAGTCGTTGGAGTAGTTGGCGATCAGCCGGTCAAAGTCCTCGCCCTCTCTTGCAAGGCGGAGGACCTTGTCGGCGGTCTCGCGGTTCTTTTCGTCGGAGAAGCCGTTGGTTTTCGAGATGAGGACCTGCACGATCCGGACGCAGCCGTCGCCGCGCAGGACGGAGAGGATCTTTTCGTCGTCCGTTTCGATCAGGCCGAGCCCGGTCGTCAGGGTGGAAAAGAGCTTGTCCTCGCACGCCTGCGCCGTCATCATAAAGCGGAAGACAGAGTCGGTCATATAGTTCTCTTTGAGGGAGGCGGCGTATTCGCTCTTACCGCCGAGGGTGTCGATCGCCTCGGAAACGGAGGCCTCCGCCGTCGCCTTGATATCGCTGCCCTCCGGCGTGATGCCGTAGTCGGCGGAAAGGGAGAGGGTGGCGTAGAGGGAGCGGAGCCCGGAAAAGCACTGCTCGCGCAGCGCCGCCTCGCTCTCCGCCGCTTTTCCGTCCTCAAAATCCGCGTCGGTGTAACCGGTCTTGTAGTTCAGATAAAAATAGCGGTAGAGATCGTAGGAGACGGCGTACTTCCCGTCCACAAGCAGGACGGTGCGCGTGTCCTCCGCCGGCAGGCCGGCGCTTTTTTTACAGGAGGAGAGGGGGAGGAGGAGGGCGAGAGCCGCCAGGATCGCCGCGATCGCTCTGACAGTCGGTTTCATCTTTTTTCTTCCTTATCGGTTGGGATAGATATTACAAGTATAGCAATCTTTTCCCGATATTGCAAGGGAAAACGGGGCAAATTCACAGAAAAGCCGAAAAATCCGCCTTCCTCGTTGACAGGATAGGGGAAAAAGAGTAAAATAGAAAAAAACAAACGGGGAGAGAACGATGGAAAAGATCACGGAATCCCTTGACCGGATCATAAAGGAACTGAATCTGGAGGAGATCTGGCTGCCGGGACCGGCGGAGGAGATCCAAATCGTGTGCCCGGCGATCAACCGCCCGGGTCTGCCGCTGGTCGGGTATTTCGACCGGTTCGAGAGCGAGCGGATCCAGATCATCGGCAAGGTGGAATACAACTACCTCAAGGAGATGGATCCCGAGGAGCGGCTGGCGCGGCTGGACGCCTTTTTCGCGCATAAACCGGTCGCCGTGATCGTGACCAGCTCCATCGAGATCCTCGGGGAGATGCGCCTCTGCGCCGAGCGGTACGGGGTGCCGCTCTGCCGCACGGCCGAAACGACGAGCAGCTTCATGGCGGCGCTGATCGCCTTCCTCGACGTCAGCCTCGCTCCCCGCATCACCCGCCACGGGGTCCTCGTCGAGGTCTACGGCGAGGGTATCCTCATCCTCGGGGACAGCGGCATCGGCAAGAGCGAAACGGCGATCGAGCTTGTCAAGCGCGGCCACCGGCTGATCGCGGACGACGCCGTGGAGATCAAGCGCGTCTCCGCCAAAACGCTCGTCGGCTCCGCGCCGGAGATCATCCGCCATTACGTGGAGCTGCGCGGCATCGGCATCGTCGACGTGCGCCGCATCTTCGGCATGGGCGCGGTCAAAATGACCGAAAAGATCGACCTTATCATCAAGCTCGAGCACTGGGAGCAGAACAAAATGTACGACCGTTTCGGCCTTGACAGCGAGACGACCGAGATCCTCGGCATCCGCATCCCCACGATCACCGTCCCCGTCCGCCCCGGCCGCAACCTCGCCGTGATCCTCGAGATCGCGGCGATGAACAACCGCCAGAAAAAGATGGGCTACGACACCGCCGTCGAGTTCAACAAGCGCCTGATGAAGCGCTACGAGCAGAAGGAAAACGACGACGGGGAAGAAGACCGCTGAAAAACGAAAAAAGAGGGCTTTCCGAGCGAAAGCTCTCTCGCCTTGCACCGGCGTTTGAGCGGTTTGAACGCTTCGCGGCGGGGCAGGCAGCGATTAAGGATGGCAGGGATTAAGTTCTAAGCCCTTCAAATTTGCTGAGTTTACGCTCACCAAAGCCGACGCACAGAAGTATCTGTATGCCGATTCCACCAAGCACCGCGTGCATAAGTGGCAGGACGTAAAAGTAGCGCTGTATATCTAAGAGAGATCCCATCGGTTGAACAATCAGCCGAGGATATTTTGGAAAAGAGGAGAAAGATATGGGTATCAGAGAAGAATTAGAAAAATCAAAAGAATATATGATAAAAACCGTTGAGTTAAACGGAGTAACGATTGTTGAACTTACGATGGATAACGTTGCACGAGCCGAAGCAATGATCCAAAATGATTCAGCATATATCAAAGCATTTAATAAACAAGCCGGACCGGAGCGATATCCCCGCAAGCAAACAGAAGAGTTTAAGTACGGTGGATCTACTGCCTATTGGGCTATGCAATTAAAAAACGTTCTTATCGAGGGCAAGAACGTATCGGATGATAACTATTCTTTTGACGACATAATTAAATACTTGGTTGCGGCAATCGATCGAGAAAACAGCACACACTTAAATGCTGATGGAAATGGCAGAAATGAAATCTGTAGCCGCATTATTGACTGCAAAGAACATCTTATAAACTGGCTCAAAAATCAGAGCAAACAATACGAAATCATAAATTGCATTTGTAAAAGAACCAACGGCAACAGAAGACGAAAAAACCTTTCTTTTGCCTCAAAATTTGCTCATTACACGGCATATTATTTGTTTGAAGAAACGGAATATCAGGACGGGTTCTCAATTTATGATGGAATCCTAATCAAAGCACTTCCCCGATACGTACAAGCTTTTGAAATTGGAATTCATAGCTATGAAAAGAATTATCAGAACTATCAGGATGCAATTGACAATATTATATCTGCGGCTGAAAGACGGTATGGGGAAAGAATCAGTCGAAATGGTTTTGATCATTTAATCTGGTACTATCATAAAGGCAGACAATAAAATCGCACATTTTTCAAAATACCTCCTTTGTGGTACAATGAGATCGCAAAGGAGGTATTTGCTATGAAAGATAATCTAAAAGGCATCTAATCACTACTGTTATAACAATACGATCTACTACACAACAGTTACGGTGAATTCGACGAATATGGAAACGGTATATAACAGCACGGTTAAATGGGCGCCGATCAAAGAATGCACGAACAGCAACGAAATCGGGAAATACATCAATTCCGCTTCTTTGAAAGGAACCTGGATAAAAAAGTCATAAGGGTCAAATACCGCAGCCCGGTTATTCTGTTGCCGTGAAGAATAATGAAAAAGCGCGGTCATCTTATTCCCCGAGCTGAAAGATCCTTTAAAAAGTTTTTCGACGGATCCATACCCGTCCTTGCTCTTTTTCTCGCGTTCAAAAAAGCCGGCCCGTTTGCAGCGGGTCGGCTTTTGACTGTTTTAGGGCGGGGTGAAACGCGCCGGGCTTTTCCCCCTTTTTGGAAAGTCTTTTCGCTTCCTTTTCTTCAGAAAAGGAAAGTGTTTCTCGTTCTCTCTCACTCTTTCGCCCGGGCGAGCCAGCCGATGAGGGCGGCGAGGAGGAGCGCGATGCCGACGGGGAGGAGGAAGGGGACGGCGGGCGAGTCGCTCCCGTAGATCTCAAGGACGCCGGAGAGGCAGGAGCGGACCGACAGGGCGGCGATCCCGCAATGCCACGCGGCGCGCGCGCCGTCGCCGGGGTAGGGGACGCGCTCCGCAAGGCGGAGAACGGTAAAGGGGAGCAGCCCCCCGAAGGCGGGATACGCGAACAGAAAGACCATATCGGCGGAATAGACGCCGTGGCTGAAATACTCGTAAACGGTGGAAAAGAGGATGCAGAAAAGGGTAACGCCCGCGTAGACCGTCAGGATCCGCGCGCTGCTTTTCTGCCGGTCAGGATCCGAAGTATACAATGTCGCTGATGCTCCTTTCTGTGATTTTTTTGCCGTTTGCCGTGGGAACGTTGACGACCTGTCCGTTGAAGACCATCGTCGAGGAGCCGCCCCCGTCGAGGTTATAGGCCTCCACCGCGCCGAGGGAGAAAAGGAACTCGGCAAACTCGTAGACGGAGAGCCCCTCGTTATCGGCGGTCCGCCCGTCGGCAACGACGAGGAGATAGCGGCCCGGCTCGATCATCGCGATCGCGGTTCGGGGGTTGCTCGTTTTTTCGCGTTTTACGTCGCTGTCGCTGTCGGCGATGATCCTGCCGTCCGAGATCAGCCCCGGCCCGAAGGAGAGCACCTCCTGCGCGCCGAGATCCAGCAGCTCTTTGGCGGTGTAGTCGCCCTCGCGGACGACGCTCAGCCGGCCGTCCTCCCAGATCACAAGATCTTCGGTGTCCGCGCCGTTGGAAACGCTCCGGTAGAGAACGCCCCCGCGGATCACGTACCCCTTGTTGCGCGCGCCGTAATAGTCGCCGTTGATCGCAAGGATCGCGCCGTTGGCGGCGGCGATCGCCGAGGTCTTCTGGGTGACGTTTTTCCCGTAGGTGTTCTTGGCGAGCGCGGTTCTCAGGCGCGAAACGTCCGCCGTGGTCACCTCCGCAACGTGGATCGTCGTATTGTATTCGCGGCGGGTGGTCAGCTCGACCGAGAGGATGCCGTCGTCATAGCTCGTTTCGGTGATCACCGGCTCGTGCAGTGCGGGGGCCGTCTCCGCTTCGGTTTCCGCCGCGGTCTCCTCCTCGGTTTCCGCTCCGGTCTCCGCGTCGGTTTCCGACGGCACCGTTTCATAGGCCCGGGGGATCACAAAGGCGTCGAGCAGAACGTAGAGGGTAAAGAGAAAAAGCAGAAGGGCAAACAAAAGGGCAAACAGGGTCGAGCGTTTCATACGGCCTCCTTTCCGGGGGGGGTCCCGTTCTTTTCTTCTATCATACCCGCGGAACTGAAAAAAAACTGAAAAAAAAGAAAAAAGACGGGGCGCGGACGCCCCGGTCTTTTTCGTGAGATCAGCCCTTGGTGTAAACGAGGGAGTACTTGGCGCTTTCGTCGAGGTCGGTCGAGTCGACGCCGGTCTGCGCATACTCGCCGTTGATATAGAACGCCCAGTAAGCCTGGTCGACGTTATAGTCGGCGGTGATGCCGTTGACCTTCTTCACGTAGAGGCCGTAGGCGCTCTCGTCGCCGGCGATCAGATCGACCGCTAAGAGCGCGGCGCCGACCGTCGTTTCATTGGTCTTGACGGTGAAGAGAACGGACTGTTCCTCCGCCTTCACCTCGACGGAGAGGGTCTTGTCGCCTTTGCCGAGGGTGGTGTCGGAAAGGTAGGTCGCGTTTTCCCACAGACCGGTCTTGTCCACTTTTTTGCCGCAGGAAGCAAAGCAGAAGACGAGCAGGACCGCGAGAAGGACGGAAACGCCGGAGTAAAGTTTGGTTTTCATGCTGTTTTTTTCCTTTCTTTGTTTTTTGAAAAACAAAAGGAAAAGGGTAAAAACGCTCTCCTTTCAGGCGCTCCTGCAAGCGCCCCGTGCCCGAGAGTTTTTTACGGGCGCGGCACGATAAGCATTCCGACTTGGGAACGGGAAAAGCCCGTTCGGTTACGGTAATGGCCGTTGCGGCGGATTTTCACCGCCATTTCCTTATCCCCGAACGCCCGGCCGGGCGCCCGACAACCGGCAAAGCCGGATGAACCGCGTTTTTTCCTAATGCAAAGGGTATTCTATCACGGGAGAGGGGAAAAAGCAAGAGCCGGATCCCGAAAGAAAAAACGAAAATCATCAAAAAACGCCTTATTATCCGCCTGTTTAACATTTTGTTCTTAACTTTTTCACAAAAACGAGTTGAAAATGCGGGATTTTTGTGATAAAATAAAAATGTCTCAACAAGGATCAGCGGGAGCAAACAGAGGAGTGAGGCCGTTTCTCTGTCCGCTTTTCTTTTTTTATCTTCGGAGCGACTCCGTCCGGCAGGGCGGAGAGAGAAAGGAGCGTTATGAAAAGACTGTATTCCGAGATCACGCCGGAGATACGCCGTCTGGCGGAGCTCTCGCTCAACCGACACGGGATCACCCCGGAGATGTATCCCCTCCATCAGGTCAAGCGCGGCCTGCGCGACAACGACGGCAACGGCGTGGTGACCGGGCTGACGGAGATCTCCGCCATCGTCTCCAAAAAAAGCGACGGAAAAGGCGGTTTTCTCCCCTGCGAGGGAAAGCTCTTTTACCGCGGGATCCCGATCGGGGATCTCTGCCGCGGCTTTCTCTCCGAGGGGCGGTTTGGCTTTGAGGAGACGGTCTGGCTCCTCTTTTTTTCCGAGCTGCCGAAGCGGGAGGAGCTTGCCTCCTTTTCCTCCCTTCTCGCCGGGTATCGCACGCTGCCGACCTCCTTTGTGCGCGATATGATCCTCAAAGCGCCGAGCAAAAACGGGATGAACGCGCTGGCGCGCAGCGTGCTGGCGCTCTATTCCTACGACGACGACCCCGACAGCGTCTCGGTGGAAAACGTGCTGCGCCAAAGTCTGCAGCTGATCTCCGTTTTCCCGCTGCTTGCGGTCTACGCCTACCAAAGCTTTCTCCATTATCATAAAAAGGGGACGCTTTTTATCCGCAACCCGGAAAAAACGTACGGCACGGCGGAAAACTTCCTGTATCTCTTGCGGGAGGACGGACGCTTTACGCCGCTGGAGGCGGCGATCCTCGATCTCTGCCTGGTGCTGCACGCGGAGCACGGGGGAGGGAACAACTCCTCCTTTACGACCCACGTCGTTACCTCCTCCGGCACCGATACCTATTCCTCCGTCGCGGCGGCGCTCGGCTCTTTGAAGGGGACGCGGCACGGCGGCGCGAACGGCAAGGTCGCGGAGATGTTCGACGATCTGAAGGCGTCGGTCAATCCCCGGGACGAGGACGCCGTGCGCGCCTATCTCCGCGGGATCCTCGACCGCGAGCGCTTTGACCGCGCCGGCCTGATCTACGGGATGGGGCACGCGGTCTATTCGGTCTCCGATCCCCGCGCCGAGCTGCTTGCGCGATGCGCCGAAGAGCTTGCCGAGGCAAAGGGCAGGGAGGAGGATTACCGGCTCTACCGGACCGTGGCGCGTCTGGCGCCGGAGGTCATCGCCGAAAAGCGCAGGATCTACAAGGGCGTCAGCCCCAACGTGGATTTTTACTCCGGGATGGTATACAGTATGCTCGACGTTCCGCGGGAGCTGTTTACCCCTCTTTTTTCCGTTGCGCGGATCGCCGGATGGAGCGCCCACCGCATCGAGGAGATCGAAAACGCCGAAAAGATCATCCGCCCCGCTTACGTCAACGTCCGTCCGGAGGGCGTTTACCGACCGCTCGCGGAACGCTGAAAAACCGCCCGCGCCGAATGCCCGACCGTCATAAGGATGTTTTTCACCGCAAGTCCATGTGGTGAGTAAGTGCGCACTTAAAAAAAGCAGGCT
>CAMKAU010000084.1 GCA_946410595.1 uncultured Clostridia bacterium | reverse complement strand
GGCAGGAGCAAGCCCCTGCCCTACATGGAGTAAACGCCTCTATATGGTGTAGGGCAGGGGCTTGCTCCTGCCGCAACGATAAAGCAGAAAGCCGACCCACGCTTACCGGGTCGGCTTTCGTATTGGATTTGCTATGAACACGCTTTCTCTAATTCTTTACCCTTTCCAAAAAGTCTTTTGCCTACTTTTCTTCAGAAAAGTAGGTCTCTTCCAGAAAGGCGTCGAAGGCGAAAAAGTCGATTTTTTCGCCGAACTCGCAGGCGACGAAGTCGACGCGCTCGCTTTTGGGGAGGGAGAGGAAGAAGAGCTCGCGTTCTCTGTCGGCGAAAAAGCCGCCCTCCTCCCAGCCCTCCTGCAGGAGGGCGCGGCGCAGGGCGGCGAGCGCCCCGGCGCCGCGAACGGCGTACCAGACGGTTTCCATATCAGCCGGCTCCTTTCCCGTTTTTCCTTTACAGGATACGCGGGAGCGGTGAGGGCGGTCAATCCTCTTTTTTGGTACGGAAGAGGAGGCGGGCGAGGGCTTTTTTGTCGAAGGGGAGGAGGGGATAGAGGTAAAAGCCGCGGCCGGCGACGGTTTTGTTGGTCAAGAGGAGGAAAACGATCACGCCGCAGCCGGCAAAAAACCCGGGAAAGGCGAAGAGGGCGGAGAGGATGAGGAGGAGAACGCGCAGAAACTTAAAGGCAAAGCCGAGCTCGACGCCGGGCTGGGCGAAGCTGACGACGGCGACGAACGCCATATAGAGCACGACCTCGGGGATGAGCCACCCCACCTCGACGGCAAAGTCGCCGAGGATGAGCCCGGCGATCGCGGAGAGGGAGCCGGAGAGGGGGCTCGGGGTGTTGAGACTGGCGAGCTTGAGGGCGTCGATCATAAACTCCACGAGCAAGAGCTGCGCGGCGACGGGGAGCTGCGCCTTTTTTTCCGGCAGGATAAAGGAGAGCCAGTCCGGAAGCAGCTGCGGGGAGGAGATGAGGATCAGCCAGAGGGGAGTAAAAAAGACGGTGAGAAGAAAGGCGACGTGCCGCACCAGCCGCAGGTAGCAGCCGGTAACGGGCGGGAGGGTATAGTCGTTTGTTTCCTGCATGAACTCGAAGATCGAGGTCGGCAGGATCATGGCGGTGGGGGAGGTGTCGCAAAAGAGGAGGACGTTCCCCTCCAGCAGCTGCGCCGCCGCCTTGTCGGGCCGCTCGGTGTAGCGGACCTTCGGGAGAGGGTTATACCAGTTATGGCGGAGCAGGCACTCCGCAAGACTCTGCTGCCCGAGGGGGAGGGCGTCGGTCTGGATCTTGTCGAGCGTTTCCTCCACCCGCCGGACGTAATCCTCGTCCGCGCGGCCGGCGTAGTAGGCGACGCAGACGTCGGTCTTGCTTGATTTGCCGACCGGGTGGAGGGAGAGGATCAGCTTTTCCGAGCGGATCCGGCGCCGCACGAGGGCGGTATTGGAGAGGAGGGTTTCCACAAAGCCGTCGTGCGCGCCCTGGAGGACCTTGTCGTTTTCCGGCTCCTCGGTCTGCCGGCCGGTCCCGGCGCGGACGTTCAGGAGGATCGCCGCCGCGCCGAAGCTCTCGCAAAAGAGCGCGGCCGAGCCGGCGAGGACCTCGGCGAGCGCGGCGCCCTCGTCCGAGAGGACCTTTCCCTCGCCGAGGGGGACCGCCTCGGAAAGGAAGGCGTCCGCGCTCCGCGGCAGGGCGGGGAGGGGGAGGGAGAGGAAATGCTCGAGCAGCCGCTCGGTCAGCTCGGACTTAAAAAGCCCGTCGATCGCGTAGAGGGTAAAGGAAACGCCGCAGACGGAGAAGGGCTTTTTCACCGCGTCGAAGCTGCGCCCCACGCCGAGGAGGGAGTCGAAGCGGACGAGGTTTTCCGCGTAGAGGGGGGAGAGGGGAGCGCTCATGCTTTTTTCCTGCCGCCGGCGCGCGGCTTTTTTCCGTTGGCGGGGGCGGCGCGCCGCCCGGCGAGGTAGGAAAGCGCCTCCGAGAGCCCCCCGACCTCGTCGATCAGCCCGATTTTGACCGCTTCCGGCCCCTCGATGATGGAGCCGACGTCGTTTGCCATCTCGCCGGTGTTCATCATCAGGCGGCGCAGGGCGTCCTTGTCGGCGCGGGAGTGGGAGGAAAGGAAGGTAAGGATCCGTTCCTGCATCCGGTCGAAGTAGTAAAAGCTCTGCGGCACGCCGATCACCGTGCCGCTGGAGCGGACGGGGTGGATCGTCATCGTGGCGCTCGGCACGATAAAGGAGCGGTCGGCGCAGACCGCGAGGGGGATGCCGATCGAGTGGCCGCCGCCGAGGACGAGGGCGGCGGTGGGGGTGGAGAGGGAGGCGATCAGCTCGGCGAGCGCCAGCCCCGCCTCCACGTCCCCGCCGAGGGTGTTGAGAAGGAGCAGGATCCCCTCGACCGAGGGGTCCTGTTCGAGGGAGACGAGGAGGGGGAGCAGCAGCTCGTAGCGGGTCGCCTTTTCCTTTTCGTCGAGGCGGAGGTGCCCCTCGATCTGTCCGATCACCGGCACGCTGACAAAGGGGAAGGCGGCAAGACCCGTGCGCAGTTCGGGGAGGGAGAGGGCGTTTTCCTCCTCTTTGGCGGCGGGGCGGTCTTTTTCCGGTCCGTTCATGCAGAAGAACTCCTTTTTTTCCGGAGTTTTTCCCCGCGCCGGGCGTTTTATGCGGAAAGACCGTTGCAAAAACGGAAAAAAGAGGGTACAATAAAGAAGAACAGTAAGGGCGAACAGCCGATCTTGTTTGGAGGTCATCGTATGGATCATAACAACCGTCCCCGGGGCAGGGACAAGAGGCCGGTATCCGGCTCGGCCGGGCTCAGCCACGGGCACAGGATCGGCTCCTCCGGTCCGGTCGGAGGATCGGGCGGCGGCGGGGGCTTTTCCGGCGGCGGCAACCGGGGGTATTCCGGCGGCAGCCGCGGCGTCTCCGGCGGGGGACTGCTCGGGCTCGTTCTCTCCCTATTCGGCGGCAACAAAAAACTGCTTCTTATCGTTCTCGCCGTGATCGCGGTCGTCTTCCTTGTGAAGAACTGCGGGAGCGGCGGCGTAACGTCCGGCGGCTCCTTCCTCGATCTCAGCTCCTATCAGGACAACGTGGGCGGGTACGGCGCGGACGGCTCGCCGGAGCTGGAGGATCTCTCCTCCTCGATGGCGGCGACCTACACCGGCGCCTCGGCGGGCGGGAACGCGAACCTCTCGGTCGCTTCCGGCGCGCGGGAGCGTTACGTAACCTTAAAAGGCGACGGCAGCGATACCGTTACCGTGATGGTCTACCTGTGCGGGACGGATCTCGAATCCCAGTACGGGATGGGGACCAAGGACCTGATCGAGATGACCAAGGCGACCCTCTCGGAAAAGGTCCGGGTGATCGTTCTGACCGGCGGGTGCAAAAAGTGGAACAACTCGGTCATCTCCTCCTCCGTCAACCAGATCTATCAGATCAAGGACGGCGGGATCGCCGCGCTGGAGGAGAACTTCGGCACGAGAGCGATGACCGACCCCGAAAACCTCACCGCGTTTATCCAATACTGCGGCAAATACTATCCCGCCTCCCGCAACGTGCTGATCTTCTGGGATCACGGCGGCGGCTCGGTCACCGGCTACGGCTACGACGAAAAGAAGAGCTCCTCCTCGATGACCCTGCCGAAGATCAACGACGCGCTCGCGAAGGCGGGGGTCAAGTTTGATTTCATCGGGTTTGACGCTTGCCTGATGGCCACGCTGGAGACGGCGCTGGTCTGCGACCGTTACGCCGACTACCTGATCGCCTCGGAGGAGGTGGAGCCGGGCACCGGCTGGTACTACACGAACTGGCTGACCGCGCTCTCAAAGGACCCCTCGATCCCGACCGTTACGCTCGCCAAGCGGCTCTCCGACGATTTTGTCAGCGCGAGCTGCCAGGCGTCCTCCGGCTCGCAGGTCACCCTCTCCTGCCTCGACCTCGCCGAGCTGCACGGCACCGTGCCGGAGGCGTTCAAGGCCTTCGCTTCCTCCACCAACGCCCTGATCACCGGCGACGACTACCGCAAGGTCTCCCACGCCCGCGCGGGCGTGCGGCAGTTCTCCGCCAAAAACCGCATCAACCAGATCGACCTTGTCGATCTCTGCGACCGGATCGGCACGGAGGAGGCGAAAACGCTTGCCAAAGCCCTGCGCAGCTGCGTCAAATACAACGCGACCACGATGTCCCGCGCCTACGGCGTCAGCATCTATTTCCCCTACGAGTCGCTCTCCTCGATGAACAGCGCCGTTTCCTCCTATAACTCTCTCGGGATGGAGCCGGAATACACCAGGTGCATCCGCTCCTTTGCAAGTCTGGAGCAGAGCGGCCAGATCGCGGCGGCGTCCTCCTATACGTCCTCCTCCGGGTCCGCTTCCGACCTGCTCGGGTCGCTGCTCGGGTCCTTTACCTCGTCCGGCTCGTCCTCCGGGTCGCTCTCCTCCGGGTCGCTGCTCTCCTCGCTGCTCGGCAGTCTCGGCGGCTCCTCCGCGAGCTCTTCCGATTCCTCCGCGATCACCTCGCTCCTCTCCGCCTTCAGCGGCAGGAGCATGCCCGCGTCCCTTTCCTGGATGGATACCGATCTCGCGGCGGAAAAGGCCGCTCAGGTCGCCGCCGAGCGGCTTGACCCCGCCCGTATCCGCGTGACCGAAAAGAACGGCAAAAACGTCCTCGTTCTCACGCCGGAGGAGTGGTCGCTCGTCCGCGATATCGAGCTGAACGTCTACGCGATGGACGAAGGCGACTATCTCGATCTGGGGCTGGACAACGTCTTTGAGTGGAACGACGAAAAAAAGACCGAGCTTTCCCTCGGTTACGACGGAAGCTGGCTCGCCTTAAACGGCAGGATCTGCGCCTACTACTTCGTTTCCAAGACGGAGAACGCGGACGGCTCTCTGACGGTAACCGGCCGGATCCCCGCGCTGCTTAACGGACAGCTCGTCGATCTCTGGGTCGTTTTTGACGGCGAAAACGAGGACGGGACCGTGACCGGCGCCTACCCCGCCTACGAAAACGGCGAAACGGACACCCTCGCCAAAGGCAAGATCGTCGTCCGTCCCGGCGACCGGATCCAGCTTGTCTGCGACGTGTACGACGCCGATAAGCTCGCCTACGACGGTACCTGGACGTTCGGGGACGAGTTTGTCGTTCCCGCGGGAGGGCTGAAGCTCGAACAGTATGAGATCGTCGGCGCCGAACGGTTTGCCGTTTCCTACCGCCTGACCGATCTCTACGGTGTTTCCTACTGGACCCCGGCGATCGTATATTGAAAAAAAGCCCTCCTTTTCTGAAGAAAAGGAAGCGAAAAGACTTTTTGAAAGGGAAAAGGAAGGACTTTACAAAGCGAACAGAGGCCAAAACGCCGGTCATGAGCAGGACCGGCGTTTTGTTATGGCCGCGCGGCGGATTTCACTCGCCCGACGGGAGACGGGCGGCTCAGCTCCCGCTTTTTCCGCTTTTCCGGGCGGATTTTCCGGAAAAGCCCTTTTCTTTTTTTTTGGCGTGTGCTACAATAGGAAAAAAAGAAGGAGGCGCGCGATGGAAGTTCTGAACACCCTGCCCTATACCGCGCTCTCCCGCTCGGAGGAGGAGACGGAGGCGGTCGGCGCCGCCTTTGCCGGTTTTCTCCGCGGGCGGGGAGAGGCGTTTTCCTTCGTCGCGCTGGAGGGGGACCTCGGCGCGGGCAAGACCGCCTTCGTGCGCGGGGTCGCCTCCGTTCTCGCGCCCGGCGCCCGCGTGCAAAGCCCCACCTTCGCCCTTTTGCGGGAGTACCGCGGCGAGAAAACGCTCTACCACTTCGATCTCTACCGCATCGCAAACGAGGACGACCTCGCCACGACCGGGTATTTCGAGATCGGGGAGGGCGTGATCCTTGCCGAATGGAGCGAGCTGATCCCCTCCGCCCTCCCCCCGCGGCGCTACGTTGCGCGGCTTGAGAGGACCGCGGGCGGTGAAACCGAACGCCTTATCACGATCAAGGAGACAGACGATGATCACCCTGGGACTTGATACCACGGCCAAGACCGTAACGGCGGCGCTCCTCTCGGACGGGGAGCCGCTCTCCTTTTTCTCCTCGGAGGCAAAGACCACCCACAGCGCCTCCCTCCTCCCGGCGATCCGGGCGCTTCTTGCCGCCGCTTCGCTCGGGCCGGAGGACGTGGGGCTCTTCGCCGTTTCGGCGGGGCCCGGGTCCTTTACCGGGGTGCGGATCGGCGTCGCCACCGTCAAGGGGCTCGCCTTCGGGCGGGAAGTCCCCTGCGTGGGCGTCTCCTCCCTCGCCGCGCTTGCGGAGAACGCTTCGCATGAGGAGGGCGCGGTCCTCGCCGCGATGGACGCGCGGCGCGGGCAGCTTTATTCTGCCCGCTTTACGGCAAAAGACGGGGTTCTTACCCGGGAGACGCCGGACGCGGCGCTTGCCGCCGCGGACGCCGCCGCCGGAGCGAAGGCGGCCGGGCTTTCCTCCGTCACCGTCGTCGGGGACGGCGCGGCGCTCGCCGCCGGGGCGCTGGAAAAGGAGGGGATCGCCTGCCGGTTCCTCCATCCGCTGCTGGCCCGGCAGAACGCGTACAGCGTTGCGCTCTGCGGGTACCGGAGCTTCCTTGCGGGAAGGTACACCACGGCGGAAAAGCTGCTGCCCGTCTATCTGCGCGGCTTTACCGGCGGTCCGAACGAAGAAAAAAACTGAAAAGAAAAGGGAAGAGATCATGCAGAAAGAAAAAAAGGTTTACCTCGGCTCCGATCACGGCGGTTTTGAACTGAAAAACGCGCTCGCCGCCCGCCTGCGGGAAGCGGGTTTTGTTACGGAGGACCTCGGCTGTTACAGCGCCGAGAGCTGCGACTATCCGGATTTCGCCGCCGCCGTCGGGCGCGCGGTCGCCGCGCGCGAGGGGACGCTCGGTCTGCTCGTCTGCGGGACGGGGATCGGGATGTCCATCGCCGCCAATAAAATCCCCGGCGTACGCGCCGCCCTCTGCGGGGACGTTTTCAGCGCGAAGATGACGCGCCGCCACAACGACGCAAACGTCCTCTGCCTCGGCGCCCGCGTGGTCGGGCCGGGCCTCGCCGCGGAGATCGCGGACGCCTTTTTCTCCTCCTCCTTCGAGGGGGATCGCCACGCCCGCCGGGTCGAGAAAATTGCGGAGTTGGAAAGAAGATAAAGGATATGCCGACCGTCTCCCGACGGTCGGCAATGATGTTTGCGCCGATGGCGCAAATGATGTTTTGCCTCCGGCAAAATGATGCGTTGCGTTGCAACATGATATTGTTCCCTTCGGGAACAGATGAAGGTTACAAAAAAGGAAAAACGGCAGGAGGATCTCCTGCCGCCCCGCTCTGTTTTCTCTGCGCAGGATGTTCGCGCCGTTTGCCTCCCTTGTGTAAAGGGAGGGGGACCGCTTGCG
>CAMKAU010000083.1 GCA_946410595.1 uncultured Clostridia bacterium | reverse complement strand
GATTTGTTTAACGCTTCAATTCAAAATTTGTTGCACTTCACTTGACAATTCATTTGACTTTCGGAAGAAAATATGATAAAATAACAACAAAAAAAGAGGAGGCGGCGGGGATGAACTATTCAAGAGAGACCGAAACGGTCTATCTGACCTTTGACGAGCTTTATACCCTTGCCGCGCGCTGCGGCGATCTGGCGGATCCCGACCCCGTCTTCGACCGCCCGAAGGCAGCGGAGGCCATGCGGGAAGCCGCGCTGAAAAAACGCCCCGCCGCGCGGGAGCTTGTCCCCGTTTCCTGCCGCGTGCGCCGCGGCGGCGTCTCCTACGCCGTAACGGCGGAGGCGGAGATGCTGGAGAGGGACGGCAGCCGCCTCACGGTCCATTCCTTTTGCGCGCAGGGCGGCCGCAGCGAGATCGACGCCCTCTACGCCGAGCGAAAAGGCGTGCGCCTGGCGGCGCTCTGCGGGGTCTTTGCGACCGCGCTGGCGGACGAGGTACCGGAGATCGAAGCGCAGCTGACGATCCGCGCGGCGTTCGGACGGCCGCCGGAGCATTTCCGCGTTTCCGCCGATCTGACCGAGATGAAGGAGTGTTTCCTTTCCCTCATCGACGGCGCCGCCGACTTTATCGCCTTTGAGATCGAGCGGCAGAAAACACGCATCCCCTCCTCCGCCGCACTGAAGTTCCCGTACCCGAAGGCCCGGAAGGGGCAGTCCGATTTTATGACAGAGGCGTACCGTACGATCAGCCGCGGCGGACGTTTTCTCTGCGAAGCGCCCACCGGGATCGGAAAAACGGTCTCCGCGCTCTTCCCCGCCGTAAAAGCGCTGGGAAAGGAAAAGGCGGATAAGGTCTTTTATTTCACACCGAAAACGACGACCCAGTACGCCGCGATCGAGGCGCTGCGCGCGATCTCCGGCCATGCGCTTGCGCTCCGTTCGATCGCCCTTTGCGCCAAAGAAAAGCTCTGCGCCGCGATGCAAAGCCCTCCCCCCGCCGGGGAAAAGGAGGAGACGGCTCCCGCCGGCTCCCGCTGCGAGCGCTGCCCCTGCTCCCGCGGCCACTACGACCGGGTAGGCGAGGCGATCCTGTTTTTAATGGACCGGACGCGCTTTATCCAAAAGGAAGATATTCTCGCGGCGGCGAAAAAATACAACGTTTGCCCCTACGAGCTCTCCCTTGACGTTTCCGAATACTGCGACGTGATCGTCTGCGACTACAACTATCTCTTCGACGCGCGGGTCTACCTGCGCCGGTACTTTGATAACGACTCCCGCGTCCTTTCCTCCTGCGTCACGCGGGAAAACTACGTCTTTCTCATCGACGAGGCGCACAACCTCCCGGAGCGCGCCAAGTCGATGTATTCCCACCGGTTAAAGCCGGAATCGCTGCTCGCGGTGTTGTCCGCTTTCGGCAAAACCGACCGCGAGGTCGAAGCGATGACCGCCCTCAACGCCCTCTGCGACCGGATCCGGCTCTACCGCTCCAAATTGAATGAAGCCGCGGCGGAAAACGAGCGCGGCGAGCCCTACGCCTATTACGTCAGCGAGCGGCTCGACCGCGAGATCACGGGGGACGCGGAGGAGTTTGTCCGGCTGATCGACGAGATGCGGCGCGCCCGCGCCCCAGCGCTTTCTCCCGCCGTACTGGACGCCTATTACGATCTCAAGGACTTCCTCGCCAAGGCGGCGTGGTTCTCGCAAAAGTTCCGCGCCGTGGCGGAGCGGTACGGGGAAAAGATCACCTACCGCATCTGCTGTTTGGATCCCTCCGAGATCATCTCCGAGCATCTTGATTTCGCGCGGGCGTCCGTCCTCTTTTCGGCAACCCTCTCTCCGCTCGACTACTACGCCGCGCTCCTCGGCAGCCCGGACGCGGCAGAGCTTGTGCTCGACTCTCCCTACGAGCGGGAAAACCTGCTTCTCACCGTCTTTGACCGCCTCAGCACCCGCTACGTCAACCGCGAGGAGACGGCGGAGGCGATCGTGGAGATCATCGCGGACACCGTGCGCGCGCGGGTGGGCAACTATATCGTCTACTTCCCTTCTTATCAGTATCTCACCGGGATCTACGACCTCTTCCGGGAAAAACACCCGGATATCCCCACGCTGGTCCAGAGCAAAAATATGAGCGAGTGGGACAAGGAGCGGTATATCGACGCGTTTCTCCCCGATCCGCAGAAAACGCTCGTCGGCTTCTGCGTCCTCGGCGGGGTGTTTGCCGAGGGGATCGACCTTGTCGGTAAGCGGCTGATCGGCACCGTGATCGTCGGCGTCGGGCTTCCGCGGGTTTCCCTTGAGCGGGACCTCCTCGCCCGCTATTACGCCGATACCGACCGGGACGGCTTCCTCTTTTCCTACGTTTATCCCGGCTTTACCCGCGTTTTGCAGGCCGCCGGGCGCGTGATCCGGTCGGAGACCGACCGGGGCGTTGTCGTTTTGCTCGACGAGCGCTTTGCCGAGCCGCGCTACCGCGCCCTGTTCCCCGCCCATTGGCGGCACGCCAAGTTCGTTCTCCACACCCGCACGCTCAAGCGCCTGCTTGCCGATTTTTGGAAAAAAGAAGAATAAGGACCGCGACAAAGCGAGGACCCCCGGAGAAAAGCTCTTCGGGGATCCTTTTTGCTATACGGTTTACTCCCAGAATGCGATCACATTGACGACGGCGCGATTTTCGCCTTTGACGTTGGGGTTGCATTTCCGGCCCTCCGCCCAGAGGTGGGAGGAGCCGCCGCCGTCCAGAGCGTAGAGAAAGAGGAGGGGCTCGTCAATCGCCTCGCGGAGCGCGGCGCGCAGATCGGCGTACTTGATCCCGGGGCCGCCGTAACCGGAGCCGCCCGTTGCGCCGATCCAGTAGGTCCCCGTAACGTCCTGCGCGATGAATGAGCGGGCGTGGACGGTATGATCATCCCAGATCACGTCCTTTTTGTTGCGGATCAGAGGAATGCAGCCCTTGACGCACCACTCGGCGCCCCGTTTGCGGAGCGTCTTCCAGTCGGCCTCGCTTGCGATCCGTACCGACTCGAAATGCCCGTCGGCAAAGTAGGTCAGGATCTCGTTGTTGTTATAACTGCCGTGCATCGCGTACTCGTCGAGGATCTGATAGATCGTATCGCCGATGATCGTGGCGCCGCACGCCGTCCCGTCGGTGTTCCACATCCCGCCGTTGACAAGGATCGAAGCGCCGGTCCTTGCGGCGTAGCTTTCGATCCTTTCCCGCGCGTTGACGCCCCCCTGCGCGATCACGAGCCGCGGGCGGGCGTTCGTCCCTATGAAGGTAACGACCGTATCGCTCACGGTGATCTCCCGCACGGAGAAGGTCTCAGACGGCTCCGGGGCCGCCGTTTCGGGCGCCGCCGTCGTAACGGGAGCGGTAACCGGCGGCGCGGCGGTTACGGGGGGATCGGTCTCGGGTGATACTTCTGTTTCCGGCAGGCCGGTCGAAGCGTCGGCAGAGGCCGCGGTAACGCTCTCCGACTCCGTCACCGTTTCCGTCGGCGCGGTTTCCGCCGGCGGCGTCGCCGCGCAGGCGGAAAGGAGAAAGATCCCGAGCAAAATCAAACACAGATTTTTGAACATATCGCGTTCTCCTCAAAAAAAGGGTTATTACTTAATTCCCTGCTGTTTGCACCAGATCTTCATCACGAGATCGACCGGAAGATGCTTGACAAGCCGGACCTGCCGCCGGACGGGATGGCCGAGGATGGAGACGGTCTTATTCTTTTTCAGATCCTTCATCGCCTGTTTCGCGACCTCGTCCGCACCGTACCAGCGATCAACGTAACGGATATAGGTATCGTGCTCCGCCTCCGTCTGGAACTCGGTTTTGATCCAGCCGGGACAAACGCACATCACGCGGATCCCGCGGGGGCGCAGTTCCCTGCCGAGCGCGCGGGAAAAGTTCAGCACGCAGCTTTTGCCGGCGCCGTAGACCGACTGATAGGGGACGGGCTGCCAGGAGGAATTAGAGCCGACGTTGACGATGGCGTCCCCGTCTTTCATATACGGGAGGCTCGCGTGGCACATCGCGACGAGGGCGAGGGCGTTTACCTTTAAGCTGTTCAGCTGCTTTTCAAGGTCGCTCTCCGCAAAGGGGCCGAAGATCCCGCATCCCGCCGCGTTGACGAGGAGGGCGATCTCGGGCCGGTTTTCGTCGAGGAGGGCGCGGTATTCGCCGATCGAGCTCTCCTTTGCGAGATCAAGCGGGATCGGGCGGATCGGGTTGCGGCATACGCGTTTCAGTTCGTTGAGGCGTTCCGCCCGCCGGGCGATCACCCAGATTTCGTCGTAGCTCCCCTCCCGGTCGACGGCATAGACAAACTCCCGCCCGATCCCGGAGGACGCGCCGGTGATGACTGCGATTTTCATACGGTTTCTCCTTCTACGGTTTGATTCAAGTCGATTTCCCACCACAGATTGCCGTTCTCGCAAAAAAAACGGAAGCCGCTCCGTTTCGATCCGGTCGGTCATCTTCTCGATATTTGTTTTGCCGCCTCCTCGCAGGATAAAAGCCAGCGGTCAAGGAAGGCGAGCTGCTCCCTTGTATGGAACCAATGCTCGCCGTCCTCCATCACGGTAAGCGAGGCGCGGTGCGTCTTCGCAAAGGCGCGGACCGTTTCCTCGGGGACGAGCGCGTCGCCGGAGCCGCAGAGGATCGACGTCGGCGCGTCCCAGCGGATCGGATGCGTCCGCACAAAGGCAAGATACTCCCACGAAAGGTCTTCCCCGAACGGCGCGGTGATCAAGCCCCGCGTTTTGAGATCATCCTCGGTTGCGCCGACCGCGCGGAGCGCGTCCCGGATCAGCCGGTCCATATCGACGACGGGGGAGATGAGGTACGCCCGGTCGACAAACGCACCGACGCCCGAGGAGAGCGCGAAAAACGCGCCGATGCTGTTTGCGATCAGGATCACCGGCCGGTAACGCTCGCGCAGCGCGGCAAAAAACGGAGGAAACTCCACTTCCGCTTCCCACGGCGTTCCGGCGCGGTAATCAAACCCGACCACGTCGGCGCCGGGAAAGAGGGGGCGGTAGTGCTCCGCTTCCGCCGGTGAGCCGCCCCTGCCGTGGAGATAAACGACGATACTTTTCATCCGAAGAGCTGCCCCGGGAGCTTTTTCTTTTCCTTCGGCGGGAAGGTCCGGTCGAACGCTTCCACCTCGTCGTCCGGGACGTAGTACCCTGCCGGCGTCTGATAGACGCCGGTCACGGCGCTCAGATACCCCGGGATCAGCTCCCGGCAGAGGAAGAACGAGTCGTCCGCGCCCTCCGGCAGATCGTGATAGCGGATGCCGAAGTTCCGCGCGTAGGTAAAGCCGCTCTTGCCGTAAAAGGCGATATTCCCTTCAAAGAGGACGGCGCCGAAGCCGAGTTCGGCTGCCTTCTCGAGCGAGTAGTCGAGCAGTTTTTTCCCGTAACCACGGCGTTTCAGCTCGGGCGCGATGCAGATAGGTCCCATCGTCAGAACGTCGACCGTTCCGCCGCCGTCGGCCTCGATCACGGTCTTCATAAACAGATTCTGCCCGATCAGCCGACCGTCCTGCTCCATCACAAAATCAAGATCCGGTATAAAGGCCGGATCGTCCCGGAGCCGGTGGATCACGTAATGCTCGCTGCACCCCGGACGGTAAACGTTCCAGAAGGACTCGCGGATCAGGTTTTCCACCGCGCGGTGATCGGCTTCGGTCTCCCGGCGGATGGTAAAGTCAAGTTGATTCATTGTTTTCTCCCTGTTGTTATCGCTTCGGAAGCGTAAGCGCTCCCTTTTTTACGCCCGGAACTTGACGGCGGTGCCGTAGGCGATCACTTCCGCCGCCCCCTGCATGATCGCGGAGGAAGCGTAGCGGACGTTGACGATCGCGTCGGCGCCCAGCGCGTCCGCTTCCGCCACCATACGCTTTGTCGCAAGCGCGCGGGCTTCGTTCATCATGTCGTTATACGCCGTCAGCTCTCCGCCGACCAGCGTTTTGAACGCCTGGGAAATGTCCTTGCCTAGGTGCTTTGACTGGATCGTGCTTCCCTTTACCAGTCCCAGCATCTCAAGTTCCTTTCCGGTAATGTAATCAGTATTGACCAAGATCATCTTCTTCTCCTCCTTTGATTTCTTTGATTCTTTGAACGCAGACTTTTATCATAACGGCCGCAAATACGGCCGGGATGATCCCGAAACACGCCTTGAGCAAAACGCCCGGAAGCAGCCACAAAAGCAACCCGAAATAAAGTATGAAATACAGAATCATCAACACCGTGACGATGATCGGGGCGAGGATCTTTTTGGTTTGTTTTTTCATTGTCTGATCCTTTCTTTTGACTTTAGCGGAAACTGATTTGGCGTTTATGCAGCATCCCCTCAAAGGGGAGTATGCTACTCAGCAATCATAGCAAGCGCTATCTCGTCTTTATCTTCGACGTGCAAGAAGCATAGATCAAGAATGCCTCTTCTGAAAGAAGCCAGGCTGCATCACCACATAATACAACGTTCATAACTGTCCTCACAAATCCCGAGTTGTCACGCTAAAAGATTCCTGATCGCCAGTTTATAGTCGGAATCGATCAGCACGATTCTCTCGCCCGCGTTTTGAAAATCATTGATACAGCGCTCGTTATCTACTATGAGATCAGTAATTGTGCAATCAGAACCGATCAATCTGGCTTCTATTTCTGATTCATGGTCGAGAATCTCATCAAAATGATTCTCAATATAGTTTCTGGTCATGGCGAGGCAGATGAATCGGATCGACGGCAAATACCGCTCGTCAAAATCCCGCCGCCAGTCAAACGGGATATAGCAGCCTTCAACTATAAGATTTTGTCGGTTCTCAATCGCGGTCTTTACGATCTCCCGAATAATCGGCCACATGAATTTCGTCAGAGCATCGTCGTCCTCCGGCGTCAGGTCCGTGTTGCCGCTACGGATCAGGCCCATTTTGAGATGATCGATGGACAGATACGGGTAATGATATTTTTCGAGCATCTTCTGCGCCAGAAGTGTTTTCCCTGTGTGAGATGCACCGGTTATAATTATAATCATACGACCTCCTAAATTCTCGGACATCGAAACTACTGTTCTGAATCGATCCAGTTATCGGCTTCCTCTCTGGAATGGAAAATAATGATTCGTCGGCTATCCTGATACTGTTCAATCAGTTCATATATTCTGGGAAGCTGATCCTTTGGGAAATCCAATATATACTGACGAAACGCCGGATCAAATTCCTGCTCTACCCAAGGCATATCTTCACGGACCGTACCAACCCGTGAAGCAGCCCCTTCCAAACACTCATTCAAGGGAAAATCCAGAAAGAAAACGTCCGTACATGCTTCAAACCTCAGCGGCAGAGTTCGTTGGTAATTTCCATCTATGATCCAGCGATCCGTTTGCAGAATCGTCTGCAGTTTCTGATCGAACTCCTCGCGGG
>CAMKAU010000082.1 GCA_946410595.1 uncultured Clostridia bacterium | reverse complement strand
CTTTTTTGATTTTCGTTGTGTCCATATCCAACCTCGTATGACGGCGTCAGTCTTCGCCTTTGTGCATATTATAAACGCCTATATTCATTTTGTCAAGGGGTTTTTGAATATTTATTCTATCCGTTTGTATTTTTGTACATTCGCTTCGTTTTCCCGGCAAAACGGGGCGCCCCTTTGTTCAACTTGCGGGAAAAACCCGTCATAACGGCAAAATCCCCCGCGTTTTTTTGAACAAAAACGCGGGGGAAGCCGTCTGCATTGTCGCTTTTTCCGTTCGTCCGGGTATTTTTTATTCACCCGGATATTCAGCGATCCGGACGACGATCGCCGGGCGCACGCCGTACTTGGAATAGTCCGCCATGGCGCCGCGTAGATTGACGGTTCCGTCAAAATCGACGCGCGCCGCGTTCGACTGGCTGGAGCCCGGCGAGCGGAGCCAGTACCAGCACGCGTCCGAGTCCGGCGCGTCGTCCTGATAGATCCCTTTGGCGGCGGCGTAGGGCGTGGCGGACGCGGAGCCGTTGAGCGTCTCGCCGAAATACCGCTCCGCCTCCTCCGCGGAGAGACAGAAGACCAGATCGGCCGTCGGAGCGCCGCCGAGCGTTCCCTGGGCTGTATTGTCCGCCGTCGTACGGACCGTTTCGACGAGGAGCGCGCGGTCCTTTGCGGAAAAGGCGGTCTCGAGAAACGCGCCGTTCAGCCACGCGCGGAGACTGCAGGTCTCCCAGGTTACGGAGATATGCGTTTCGTGATACTTTTTTACGTCGAGGATCCGGCGGGAGATGAGAAGGACGTTTCCCTCCTCCTCGCCGAGTACGATCCACTCGATCGGGGTCTTCGTGCCGTTCGTTTCCTGCGGATAGCTGCCGAGCGTAACGGTATCTCCCGGCTCAAGTCCGTAAAAGCGGTAGGGCAGGAGGCGTTCTTTTGCGTCCTTGAAATCGCCGAGCTCCCGCAGGATGCGGGCGGCGGAAGCGTAATTCCCCGCATCCAGCTCCGCCTCCGCCTTCCGGTAGCGGGCAAGCGGACGGAAATAAAGGAGAAATGCCAGCAAGAGAGCCAGGCAAACGGCGGCGGCGGGAAGAAGAATCTTCAAAAAAGACGCGATCAGTTCTCGCCTGCGGGCGCGCAGGATACGCCGCGCTTTTTCTTCTTCCTTCTTTTTTTCCTCCGCTTCCTCTTCTTCGCGCAGGCGTTTTTCCCGTTCTTTTCTCTCTTCTTCCTTTTTCAGGGCCGCGAGATACTCCTCGGAATACCCGTTTTCTTCCCGGTCTTCCCTTTCGCGCTTTTCCTTCGTTTCGCGGAGTTTCAGGCGGGCCTGTTCTTCTTCGATCCGGGCGGCGAGCGCGTCGAGAAACGCTCGCTCCTCGGGATCCGCTCCCTGCCGGGCGGCCAGATAATCCGGGTCGGTCCGCACGTCCGCCGTCGTCAGGCGGAGGCAGACCTCCTCCGTTCCTTCTCCCGCGGCCCCCCGCGCGCCCGTTACCCCGTAACGGGCAAGCAGCTTCCCGCATTGGGAGAGCGGCGTGGGATCGGTCTTGTCGATCGCCTCAAAGAGGCGCAGCGCGCTGTAAAAATCCCCCCGCGAGAGATAGCGGCAGGCGTCGGCGATATGGGCTTGTTCTTCTTCCGGCGCTTCCGGGAGGGAGAGCTGGCCGGCACCGCACGCGGGACAAACGAGGACCCGCCGCCCGGAAAGAGGGATCGGCTCGCCGCAGACGCGGCAAACGACAGTCTGCTTTTTTGCTTTCATAATCACTCCGAAGGTACGATGATTTTTGCGTCCGCGATCCGGCGGACCCGGGCAAGATAGACGGATGCGTCCTCGCGCTTGACAAAGACGCCGGTATAAAGCGGAGAGCTGCGGATCCCCTTTTCCGCGTAAAAATCGGCAAGATAGCCGCTTTCCGTCTCTCGGACGGAAAGCAAAACGACCTTGTCCGCCCCCGCCGGCGCCTGGCCGAACAGGGTGTATCCGCCGATCTTGGTCAGATAGGAAAAGGTGTTCCCGTCGCGGTGATAGACGCTTTTTCTCCCGCCGAAAGAGGTGTAGACGGTATTCTCAAAGTCGGTCGCGGGGATCAAAGTTGAAATCCGCAGCTTCGGATACATTCGTTCCGCCGCGGCGATCTTTTCGGTATTTCCTGTATATTTGGAATAGCCGGTCGCAAGGAGCGTGGCGAGGATGCGGTCCCGGCAGCCGTCCGCGGCGGTGCTCGGATCGTCAAACTCCGGAAAAACGAGCGCGTCGGACGCGATCATCTCAAGGATCTTCCGGCAGGCGAGGGCCGCGTCGGCGTCGCCGGTGAGAACGGCGAGAACGGGCTCGTTTTCAACCGTTTCAGCCGGGGAAGACCCGGATAAGGCGGAACAGGAAATAAGAAAAAAAGCCAAAAGGCAGCAAAGCGCAAGCCGTATCGCTTTTTTTATACCGATCCCCCCCTTCCCCGCCTTTTATTATATAAAGGATAGCGGCGCAAGTCAAGAGGGATCCTTTTCTCCCCGAAAAATATGTTGTAAAAGTTATATAATTTTATTGACAAATTATTTCTTTTGTGATACAATATGGGCCGAGGTGAGATAATGAAAAAAAGTGTGTATTCCCTGGTCCTTTCCGACGCCGTGATCTCCCAGATCGACCGCGCCGCCTACGGGATGAAAACGAGCCGTTCCGCGCTGATCAACCAGATCCTGGCGGACTACGTTTCCTACGTAACGCCGGAAAGCCGGGTCCGGGACGCGCTGGATCTTCTGGAGCGGTCTTTTTCCGCGTCCGATCTTTTCCGGATCCAGCCCCTTTCGTCGGAATCTATGCTGACCCTGCTCGCGCCGATCGAGTTCAAGTATAACCCCACCGTACGCTACTGTCTTGCTTTTTACAAGGAAGAAGAAGCGCCGGCGGAGCTGCGCGTTTCCGCGCGGACGCAGAACCCGCGGCTCATCCTGCTCTTTTCCCTCTTTTACTCTCTCTGGAACGCGGCGGAGGAAAACGAGGGAGGCGAGCCCGGCGCTCTGACCCCGGACGCGCGATTTGTCAAACGCTTTACCCCGCAAGGCGCGTTTTCCGTCCGGGACCTATCGGACGCGCTGTCCGCTTACGTCCGCGCGTTTGATCGCGGCGTGCGGATCTTCTTTTCCCACCCCGACGACCGGGCGGAAAACGCCGCGGCCGTCCGGCGGCTCCTTGCCGCTTATCACGCAGACTATCCTGTCTTCCTGTAAGGAGGTATTACCATGAACACGCAAAACCTGACGCAAAACACCCTCAAAACGATCGAAAACGCCCGCCGTATGGCGTCCGAATACGGCAATCAGACGCTGCACCCCCTCCATCTTCTCTTTGCGCTTTGCGAGCCGGAGGACGGCCTGATCCGCCAGCTTCTCATCCGGATGGGCTGCGACGTGCCCGCCCTTCTTGCCGATACGGAAGGAGCCGTCGCCAAACGCCCGAAGGTCTCCGGGGGGAGCGGCGAGGTCTATCTCTCCCCCGAGGCGGACGCCGTCCTCGCGGAGGCGGAAAAAGAAGCGTCGAAGATGAAAGACTCCTTCGTCTCCGTGGAGCATCTCTTTCTCGGTCTGCTTGAAAAGGCGGACCGGGAAACGAAGGATCTTCTCTCCCGCCGCGGGATCGAGCGCGCGCGTTTTCTTACCGCGCTCAAGGACGTGCGGGGCAACCGGCGCGTGGAGAGCGACAACCCCGAGGACACCTACGACGTGTTAAAAAAGTACGGCACCGACCTTGTCGAGCAGGCGCGCGCGCAAAAGCTCGACCCCGTGATCGGGCGGGACGACGAGATCCGGAGCGTGATCCGCATCCTCTCCCGGAAAACGAAAAACAACCCCTGTCTGATCGGGGAGCCGGGCGTCGGCAAAACGGCGATCGCGGAAGGGCTTGCCCAGCGGATCGTCCGCGGCGACGTGCCGGACAATCTAAAAGACCGCACCGTCTTCTCCCTTGACATGGGCGCCCTCGTCGCCGGCGCGAAGTTCCGGGGCGAGTTTGAGGAACGGCTGAAAGCCGTTTTAAACGAGGTCAAGCAGAGCGAGGGGAAGATCCTTCTCTTCATCGACGAGCTGCACACCATCGTCGGCGCCGGGAACGCGGAGGGCTCGATGGACGCGGGCAACCTCCTCAAGCCGATGCTGGCGCGAGGCGAGCTGCACTGCATCGGCGCCACCACCCTGAACGAATACCGCAAGTATATCGAAAAGGACGCCGCGCTGGAACGGCGCTTTCAGCCCGTTCTGATCCCCGAGCCGACGCTGGAAGACACGATCGCGATCCTCCGGGGGCTGAAGCAGCGCTACGAGGTTTACCACGGCGTCAAGATCACCGACCAGGCGCTGATCGCGGCGGCAACGCTCTCGAACCGCTATATCTCCGACCGTTTCCTCCCCGACAAGGCGATCGACCTTGTGGACGAAGCGTGCGCGATGATCAAAACGGAGATGAACTCCATGCCGACCGAGCTCGACGAGATCTCCCGCGCGATCATGCGCCACGAGATCGAGGAGGCGGCGCTGAAAAAGGAGACCGACAAGCTCTCCCTCGCGCATCTGGAGGAGATCCGGCGGGAACTCTCCGAGCTGCGCGCCCGCTTCGGCGAAATGAAAGCGAAATGGGAAAACGAAAAAAGCGCGATCTCCAAGGTGCAGCGACTGCGCGAGGAGATCGAACAAACGAACGCCGAAATCGAAAAGGCGGAAAACAGCTACGATCTCAATAAAGCGGCCGAGCTGAAATACGGCAAGCTCCCCTCCCTGAAGAAGGAGCTGGAGGAAGAGGAAAAACTGGCGGAGGCCGCCGAACGTCCCGGCACGCTCCTGCGTGACCGGGTCACGGAGGACGAGATCGCCCGCATCGTCTCCCGCTGGACGGGGATCCCCGTCTCTAAACTGGTGGAGGGCGAACGGGAAAAACTGCTCCGCCTGCCGGAGATCCTCCACCGCCGCGTGATCGGACAGAACGAAGCGGTCGAAAAGGTCAGCGAGGCGATCCTGCGCTCCCGCGCCGGCATCGCGGATCAGAACCGGCCGATCGGGTCCTTTCTCTTCCTCGGTCCGACCGGCGTCGGCAAGACCGAACTCGCGAAGGCGCTGGCGGAAGCGCTCTTTGACGACGAAAAGAGTCTCGTCCGGATCGATATGAGCGAATATATGGAAAAGTTTTCCGTGACGCGGCTGATCGGGGCGCCTCCCGGCTACGTCGGCTACGAGGAAGCCGGTCAGCTGACCGAGGCGGTCCGGCGCAAGCCCTACGCGGTCGTCCTTTTCGACGAAATCGAAAAGGCGCACCCGGACGTCTTCAACGTTCTCCTCCAGGTCCTTGACGACGGCAGGATCACCGACAGCCAGGGACGGACCGTGGATTTCAAGAATACGATCATCATCCTGACCTCCAATCTCGGCTCCGATCTCATCCTCGGCGGGATCGAAAACGGCGAGCTGACCGAAACGGCGAAAAACGGCGTTACGGCTCTTCTGCGCCGCAGCTTCCGTCCGGAGTTTCTCAACCGGCTTGACGATATCGTCTTCTACAAGCCCCTCGTCAAAGAGGATATCCGCCTGATCGTTGATCTCCAGCTTGCGTCGCTTTGCCGCCGTCTGGAGGATCGCCGGCTCTCGCTTGCGCTGACGGACGCGGCAAAGGACTTTGTGATCGACTCCGCCTACGACCCGATCTACGGCGCGCGGCCGCTGAAGCGTTTTCTCCAGTCCCGCGTGGAAACTCTGATCGCAAAGAAGATGATCGCGGAAAACCTCCCGCCCGAAACGCTCCTCACCGTCGATTGCGAGGGCGACGAGCTGATCTGCCGCGCGTCCTCGCCCGCGGATCCTGTATAATAAAAAAGCGGAAAGCTCTTGCGGCTTTCCGCTTTTTTTCAAACCATCAAAACGAAGATGTTGCTCCGTTTCTGCCCGAAGTCTTTATCCTTGAGCGCGTCCGGGTAGTACTCCTCTAAGATCCTCGATCCTCTCGTTTCCGGGATAAACTCCTCGCCCGGAACGAGCAGTTTGATCCGCCCCTCCTTCTGCATCGTTTTCAGGTGGTTTTTGATCAGCCGGAACCGCTCGGGGTTTTCAAAGGAGCAGAGAAACTTGATCACCCCGCCGCCGGCGGTCACGAGGCAGGCGGTATGAAACTCGATATCGACCAGGGCGGAACGCAATCCCCCCGTCGCCGTAAGCGTAACTTCCGTCATCCCCGCCGTTACCTCGCCGTTTGATCGAGGGAGATCGTCCCGTCAAGCGTGAGCCAGTCGATGGGGGTGCCGGCGTAAACGCCGCCGAAGCGCCAGGAAGCGCTGACCGGGACGGAGCGCGCGCCCGTTCCGGAAACCTCATAGTCAAAGGTGTACTCGGTCAGAGCGATCTTGGTTTTTTTGGTCCTGTCATACTCGATCTTGTCGCTGTGATAGGTGATGCGGCGGGTCCCGAAGGAAAGCTCCCCGTCGCTGCGTTCTCCCACGAAAACCGAGAAGGAATTGAGAGAGAGGATCACCGTGATCCGATACTGCTTTTCGGAAAGCGGCTGCGCGGTCCATTCGAGAGAAAGAGCGATCTTGGCGGCAGGATCCGCGGGGATCTCTCCCCGGATCGGTTCGGACTGCGGCGTCACCGTCTCCGTTTCCTCCGGCTTCGTTGCCGCCGGCTCGCTCGGCACGGGAGAGGGGACCTCACCCGTTTCCGTGATCGAATCGGGCAGGAGAGGCGTTGTCGGCGCTGCGTCCGTGTCCGCCGGCTTTGCGTTCGGGGCGCAGGCGCAAAGAAGCAGCGCCAGCGTCAAAACGAGAAAGAATATGCGTTTTGTTTTCATATCGTTCACCATAAACATCCGGGATCGTTTTGTCTTATTTTTATTATATCACACGTTCCGCAAACTTGCAAGAAGAAAAACCGACCCGTCTCAGGATGTCCGCGCGCGGAAAAGAAAAAGAGAAAGCCGCCGGACGGAAAGACCCGTCCGGCGGCTGATTTCGATAAGAGAAAGTTATCTCTTGGAGAACTGCGGAGCGCGACGCGCGGCTTTGAGACCGTACTTTTTGCGTTCCTTCATACGAGGGTCGCGGGTCAGGAACCCGGCGGCCTTGAGCGCGGCTTTGTTATTTTCGTCCGCGAGGACGAGCGCGCGGGAAAGGCCGTGACGGATCGCGCCGGCCTGTCCGGAAAATCCGCCGCCCTTCACGGAAGCGACGATATCGAACTTCCCTTCCGTGCCGGTGGCGCCAAAGGGCTGGTTGACGATCAGCTTGAGAGTTTCAAGCCCGAAATACTCGTCGATATCCTTACCGTTGATGGTGATGATGCCGGTGCCGGGATAAAGGCGGACGCGGGCGATTGAGCTTTTTCTTCTGCCGGTGCCGTAAAAATACGGTTTTGCGCTTGTATACATGGTTTCCTTATCCGTCCTTTCTCTCAGCCTTCATAGGGCACGGGCTTTTGCGCCTGGTGCTTGTGGTTTTCATCCGCGTAAACCTTGAGGCGGGTCAGCTCGGCGCGGCCGATGGTGTTGTCGGGGAGCATTCCCTTGACAGCCAGCTCGACGGCCAGCTCCGGCTTCTTTGCCATGAGCTCTTTGTAGTTCATTTCCTTAAGTCCGCCGATGTAACCGCTGTGATGACGGTAAAACTTCTGCTCGGGCTTTTTGCCGGTCAAAACGGCCTTGGCCGCGTTGATCACGATCACGAACTCGCCGCAATCGACGTGGGGGGTGAATTCGGGTTTGTGTTTACCGCGGAGCAAAGTCGCGGCGGTAACCGCTGTTTTCCCGAGAGGTTTGCCGGCGGCATCGATAATATACCACTTGCGTTCAATCTCTGCGGGTTTCGCCATGAAAGTGGACATTCAAAATTCCTCCGATTTTTTTGTTTTCACAACGTCTTGCATTATATCATCCCCATGGCCCGCTGTCAAGCCTTTTTTTGAAAATTTCCTGTTTTTTTGATTTTAAGCCCCCTTATCTCCCAAATCCTCCGTTTTTCTTCCTCTCACGCTCCTTTTCTCCCCCTCCCGGACACAAAAAGCGGTCTGCCGAAAACC
>CAMKAU010000081.1 GCA_946410595.1 uncultured Clostridia bacterium | reverse complement strand
TCGACGGCTTCTATATGGGCGATACCTATCAGGCGGAGCCGTTTGCCGGCGAGTTCCTCCTCTCCGGGCACGACAACAAGGGCAAGACCGAGGAGTCGAAGATCCCGACAGGCGGCGTGAAGATCGGGAACACCCTCTACTACTGCTATATGTCCGTCGCCAGCTGGCGGGAGAACGAGGAACGTGACGGCCGCTGGCCCTGCAACTACGGCGGGATCGCCAAGTCGACCGATATGGGCCGCAGCTGGGAGACGCCCTCTGATCTCCGCTGGCCGGCGGGGACGGACGTCTCCGACCCCGTGGAGGAGATCCCGGAGTGGGGTCTCGCCCAGCTCTATCCCGTCCTCGACGGCGAATGGGTCTATTTCTTCGGCGTGCCCGGCGGGCGCGGCGGCTACTGCCGCCTGATGCGCGTGCGGCAGTCCCAGATCGAAAACTTCTCCGCCTATGAGTATATGACCGGGCGGGACGATAACGGCCGCGGGATCTTTGAAAAGGGCGAGACGGCGATGACGACGAACTTTGCCGCGGTCGACAAGTGCGTCGGCGGCGTCGGCGTGATGTATAACGACTACCTCGGCGAGTGGGTGATGCTCTACTGCACCAAGCAGGCGGGGACGCTGACAAACAGTATCGTGATGCGCACGGCCAAGACCCTCGACGGCGTCTGGTCGGCTCCGGTCCTTGTGATGAGCCAGGCGGTCTTCGGCTCCGTTTACGAGCCGCGCGTCTGCTCCGCCTACACGCGGGAGGGCGGCCGGTATATGATGGTCATCACCTCGCGCAGCGATATCTACCAGTCCCTCGTCTGGGAAGTTGAGATCTCCAAAAAGAGCTGAACAAAAGAAAACCGATAAACGGAAAGCGCCCCGGCGGACTTCGAAAGAAGCCGCCGGGGCGCTTTTTGTCGGGTTTTCACCGTCAGCGTCAGAAGGTGAGCGTGTAGGACCCGCCGGGGAGGGAGGAGAAGACGCTCTCCACCCGCACCGTCTCGCCCGGGATCAGCTCTTTCGGGTAGATCAGATCCGATTCTACCCCGCCGAGGTAGCACGGCACGCCGGAAATGATCGAGGACGACCGCTTGCTTATGACGGTCAGGATCACCTTGACCCGATAGGTCCCGTCGCCGTTATAGACCGTTTCCCATTCCACGTCGTCGATGCGGATCTGACTGACCGCGCCGGAATAGCGCGGGAGCGTGGCCTTGGAAAAATAGAGGTAGATATGGGGCTCCGGGAGAGACGTCCCCTTTGTCCGGCCGCAATAGATGCAGACGGCGGGGGAGGAATAGGTCGCTTCCGCGTAGACGTGATCCGTTACCGCAACGGTCTTCTGCGCGGTGAAGACCTCGCCGCAGACGGAGCAATGGCTCCCCTCGGTCAGCCCGGTCTGCGTGCAGGTCGGCGCGACCGCCGCGTCCGTTACCGCCTTGTGCCCCGCGGCGGGGACGGTCTTCTGCGCCGCAAGGATCTCGCCGCAGACGGAGCAATGGCTCCCTTCGGTCAGCCCGGTTTGCGTGCAGGTCGGCGCCACGGCGGGGTCGGTAACCGCGGTGTGGCGCGTGTGCGCCGGTTCCGTGTGTGCCGGGAGCGTTCCGGCGGACGCTTCGGTCTCCTCTGCCGGCGGCTCGGTCGCGGGGGCGGCCGTTCCGGCGGGCGGGGCGGACGGGTCTTCTGCGGTTTTGTACGTCGTTTCGGCGGCGTTCAGAGAGGCGGAGCCCGCCGGTCCGGGAAGGGGCGCCTGGCCGGGGGCGCGGGTGCGCGTGAGGAAAAAGAGCGACCCGGCGGCGAGCAGGAGGGAGAAAAGGCAAAGCGCCCATATCCCCGCGGCGCGGCGTTTTCCGTACAGCGGAGGGATCTTTGTTTTTTCTTTCAGCGGGGACATACAGTAAGGGCAAAAGGCAGCCCCTTCCGCAAGCTCCTCGCCGCAATGAGGACAGCGCATCGGATCCCCTCCTTTCCCGCCGTTTTTCTTCTATTAGTATAAAGATAACGGAGGGAAAAGTCAACTGCAGAGCGACCGAAAACGCCTCTTTTGTCTCTGACAAAAGAGGCGTTTTTGAAACGGAGTGAAAACTACCAGATCCTGTCCTGATAGGGCGTGTCTGCCACGCCTTTTTGTTTCAAACGCTTGACCATGCCGTCCAGCCGGCCTTTCCAGAACGTTCTGAACCATTTCTTTTCGCCAAACCACCGGACCAGCGTCGGACTGACGGCGTAATACAGGCGTACAAACGTCCTGCCGTACCACGTTGCGCCGAGAGTGCTGTCCCGGTAGCGCCGCAAGGTCCAAACCTGAGGGCAGTCGTACGAGCCGTACACACAGGTCGCAACGTAGCAGCCGAAAGACAGGTCTGCGTGTTTAGCGCCGCATTGCGAGCAGGTCCCCTGCAGACCGATCCCTGAGCCGCAGATCACACATTGTCTGTTTGACTGCTTTTCCTTCAGAGAGGACAGATACGGCGTGGCTTGAAAGGCGTCAAACAAGGTCGGTCTGGTATCGCCTTTCTTTTTGGCTTCATTCGAGGGTTTAAAGGACAAACAAAAATTGCTTAAATTGCAGTCAACGCTGCGTAAGGAAGAACATTGCTTAAAGGTCCGTTCCAAAGAAAGGATCTTAAACTTGGGTAGAACGGCTTTTTCAAGAGACGAGCATCCCATGAAGGCGTCTTTTCCGATACTCGTTACCGAATCGGGCAGCAGCACGTCCTTCAGCCCGGAGTCTTTGAAAGCGTTGGGACCGATCTCCGACAGCGTTTCCGGAAAACTGACATATTTCAATCGGGAGCATCCGCGAAAAGCGTCGTCGCCGATTTTCACAACGCCGTTTGGAACGGCAATGCTTTCAATCAATTCCATGCCCGCAAAGCAACGGTTTCCGATGATGGATACGCCTTCCGGGATTTCAACCAGAGGAGACGAGCCGACGTACTTTTCCAGCACGCCGGCAACAATCACAAAACTTTTGCTTTCCGTTTCGTCTGTGTTTTTTTGGAATTCGGTGCCGCAATAATCGCAGATATACCTGTTGTTCTTTTTATCCTGCCTTAACGCGGCGCCGCAGCAACGGCATCTCAACGCAAACAACGAATCCATTTTGTTTCCTTTTTCTTACAAAAACAGTTTATCTTTTTAGAAAGCGATCCAACCGAGGCGGTTTTAGAAAATGATATGTTCGATTCGATACAAAGTATCGCCGAGGCCGACGGTAAGAACAGCGACCTTGCCGTCGGTCAGTTCCACTTTGTATTTGGTGCCGTACACCGAAGTGGTGGTGTTTCCTTTTTGCTGAATATCAATTACACCCATTGCAAGCACTTCCGCGCTTTTCACTTTGTCGTGTGTCACGATATACTCTGACTTGTTAGGCAGAGTAAACGTCATAGAGGCGTCGCCGTCAGTGCTTGTCAGATTGATGATCGTGCCAACCGGAAATTCGGAGCCGGAAACTTTACCGATCGAGGTAGCAGATTTGAGGGCTCCCTTAACGAAATCGCCAAATCCCATAATAATAACTTCCTTTCTTCTTTTGGATGCTTTGATGATTGGATCGCTTTCTGCAAAGAAAAACTATTTTCCCCTTTATTTTACACACTCCCTCGACAAAAGTCTTATGCTGCCAGCATAGTTTTCGGGTTTTTTTGAAAAACTTTGTCCGAGCGGGCGGCGGTTTTTAGCCGAGAGTTTGATTCCCGCTTTATTATATATCCTATGGGATAATTTGTCAAGGGAAAAAAGTCTGGGAATTATTAAGATATTGATTTATAGGTTATATAATAGAAACAGAAAGGCGGTGGGAAGATGGAAAAGGATCTGCTTTTGGTCAAGATGGGCGCGCGGATCGCCGCGAGGCGGAAGGCGCTCGGGATGACGCAGGAGGAGCTGGCGGAGAAGATCGACGTTTCGATCCCGATGATCTCCAACTTAGAGCAGGGCAAAAAAGCGATCCGCCCGGAAAATCTGGTGAAGATCTGCTCCGTCCTCGGGTTGAGCGCGGATTTCATCCTCACGGGGAAAACGGCGAGCCGGGAGGACGCCGCCGCGCTGTTCGACGGGATCGATGCGCTGGATCCCGAGGAGATCGCGCTCGTCAACCGCCTGATCGCCTATATGAGATCCAAAAAATAAAGATCGCACCGGTCTCCGGCGCGATTTTTTTATCGTCTGGCGGGCAGGAAGGGAAGCGCCGAAGAAAGCAAGAAAGACCGTTTGACTTTTCCCCGTGTTTGGTGTATGATAGCAGCAGAGTCCCCGCGCGGCGCGCCGCGCGGGAAACGGGAACGGAGAAGGACGCTGTGGAGACGAAAAGCACGAACGAACTGCTGGCGGAGCTGGAGCGCTGCGAGGACTTCACCCGGTTTTACCGGGAAAACCGGGACGAGATGGTCTCCGAGCCGCTTTCCGTGATGCTGGAAAAGTTGCTGGCGGAGAGCGGCAGGAAAAAGGCGGAGGTCATCCGCCTGTCCGAAATGTCGGAGGTCTACGCCTATCAGATCTTTTCCGGGAAGCGGGCGCCGGACCGGAAAAAGCTGCTCGCGCTCGCCTTCGGCATGGGGCTGGATCTCGAAAAAACGCAAAAACTGCTCAAATGCGCGGGCTACTCCCCGCTTTACGCCAAGCTGCCCTTTGACTGCGCCGTGATCTACGGCCTCTGCAAAAAGCTCTCCGTGGTGGAGACGAACGGGATCCTCTTCTCCCTCGGGGAGGAGACAGTCGGATGACCGGAGGGAACGCCACCCGCGAGGAATACCTCGCGCGGCTGCTTCCGGTTTACCGCGTGGTGAGCGTCCTCTCCGAGAAAAACGGCTGCCGGACGCTGCGCCTGCGGCACCGGGAGCTCGGGCGGGATCTGGTTTTGCACCTTCTGCCCTTCCGCTCCCCCGCGTACGAAACGCTCCTCTCCCTCCGGTGCGAAAATCTGCCGGAGGTTTACGACGCCGTGCCGCTTTCCGACGGGGAGGCGGTTTTGGAGGAATACGTGGACGGCGTGACCGTCGCCGCCGTAACGGAGGTCCGGCTCTACCGCTACCGCGAGGCGCGGGAGGTGCTGGCCGGCGTTTGCTCGGCGCTGGCCGTTTTGCACGCGCGCGGACTGGTGCACCGGGACGTCAAGCCGGAGAACGTGATGATCTCCAAAACGGGGCGCGTGGTGCTGATCGACTTCAACGTCTCCCGCGCGGTATCCGACAAACCGCGGGACACGGTGGTGATGGGGACCGTGGGATACGCCCCGCCGGAACAGCTCGGGATCGCCCAGAGCGACGCGCGGACGGATATTTACGCCGCGGGGATCCTTCTCAACGTGATGCTCACCGGCCGCCACCCGAGCGAAACGCTCGCCCCCGGGCGCGCCGGCCGGATCGTGAAAAAATGCACGCAGGTCAATCCGAAGGACCGCTATCAGAACGTCCGGCGGCTGGCAGACGCCCTCTGACGAGCGGCCGGAAAAAGGAGAACAGGATGGAACACGACCGCTATCAGAAAGCCTACGAGCGCCCGCGGGGGCGGATCGACGTCGTTCTCGATACCGACGCCTACAACGAGATCGACGACCAGTTCGCGCTCTCCTACCTGCTCACCTTCGGCGAGCGGTGCCGGATCCGCGGGATCACGGCGGCGCCCTTTTATAACGAACGCGCCTCCTCGCCCGCCGACGGGATGGAAAAAAGCTACCGGGAGATCGGCAAGCTCCTTTCGCTCGCGGGGCGGGAGGATCTGTCCTCCTCCGTCTACCGCGGCTCGGAGCGCTACCTCCCCGACGAAAAAACGCCCGTCCTCTCGCCGGCGGCGGAGTTCCTCTGCCGCGAGGCGGCCGCCCACACGCCGGACGACCCCCTTTACATCGCGGCGATCGGCGCGATCACGAACGTCGCGTCCGCTCTGCTCCTTTCGCCCGAGATGCGCGAGCGCGTGATCGTCGTCTGGCTCGGCGGGCACGCGCCGCATATTCCGCGCGGCGCGGCGGAGTTCAATATGCAGCAGGATATCGCCGGCGCGCGGGTACTGTTTTCCTCCGGCGCGCCGGTCGTGCAGCTCCCCTGCTTCGGGGTTGTGGACCGCTTTGCCGTTTCCCGGCCGGAGCTGGAAACCTGGCTCGGCGGCAAAAACCCCCTCTGCGACTATCTGGTCGAAAACACCGTGCGCGAGGCGGAGCGCTACGCCGCCGGCAAGCCATGGACCCGCGTGATCTGGGACGTGACCGCCGTCGCATGGCTTTTTGACAGCGAAAAACGCTTTCTCCGGGATACGGTCGCTCCCGCCCCCGTTCCCGCGTACGATCTCACCTACGCGCCGGAGCCCGGCCGGTTCCCGATCTGCCGGGTGGAAACGGTCGACCGGGACGCGCTCTTTGCCGACCTCTTTGCCCGCCTCGCGGGGGAGAGGGCGGAGCCGGACGGGGACGACCCCCGGATCGCGCGGATCCGCGCGATGGAGGCGCGTTTCTCCCGCGCGGGCGAGACGCTGGCGGCGTACAAGGCGGCCCGCGCCGCTCTGCTTGACGGGCAGGCGGAGATCCGGGCGCTGGAAGACTATTACGGAGGCCCCCTGTGGCGGGAGGATCTGGCGGCGGACGAGGCGGGAGAACTGCCCCCCGCTCTCCGGCGCGGCGTCCTCTCGGAGGACGGGATCTACGACCTTCTCGAGGAGAACGGGGCGGTCCTCGCCTCGCTGAAAGACGAAACATAAAATCCGAACGGATCAAAGGAGAAACGACATGGACGAGCTTTTTTCTACCCTGTTTTCCGCGGTGGACGCGCACCGCGCGGAGATCCTCGCGGCGGAGCGGCAGATCTGGAAGAACCCGGAGCCCGGCTACCGCGAGTGGAAGACCCACAAATACCTCAAGGGCCTTTATGAGGCGCTTGGTTACCACCTGACGGAGGCGGGGAATATCCCCGGCTTTTACACGGAGATCGATACCGGCCGTCCCGGTCCCACGGTCGTCGTCTTCGGCGAGATGGACTCGCTGATCATCCCGACCCACCCGGAGTGCGACCCGGAGACGGGGGCGGTCCACGCCTGCGGGCACCACTGCCAGAGCGCCGCGCTCTACGGGGTCGCCGCCGCCCTGAAGGCGCCGGGCGTGCTCGACGGCCTCTGCGGGAAGATCCGGCTGATCGCCGTTCCCGCCGAGGAGCTGATCGAACTGGATTTCCGCCAGAGTCTGAAGGATCAGGGCGTGATCCGCTACTTCGGCGGCAAGGTGGAGTTTATGTACCGCGGCTACCTCGACGGCGCGGATATGGCGATGATGGTCCACACCGGCGGGGGACAGAACATCGGCGCCAACGCCGGCTCCAACGGCTGCATCGTCAAGCGGGCGGAGTTCATCGGCCGCGCCGTGCACGCCGCCGGTCCCTCCAAGGGGCTCAACGCCCTCTACGCCGCCAATACCGCGATGACGGCGGCAAACGCCGTCCGCGAGACCTTCCCCGATTCCCAGCACGTCCGCTTCCATCCGATCATCACGGCGGGCGGCACCGCCGTCAACTCCATCCCGGACTCGGTCGTGATGGAGAGCCAGGTCCGCGCCAACACGATGGAAAACACCGCGGAGATGAACGTCCGGATCAACCGCGCCTTCGCCGGCGCGGCGGCGGCGATGGGCTGCAAGGTCCGTCTCTCCGACCGCCACGGCTACGCCCCCCGCTTCAACGACCCGAACTTCAATCTCGCGGTCGGCCGCGTGGGACGGATGCTCCTGCCCGAGGAGCAGGTCCGCGTCAACCGGGGCTGGGAGACCGGCTGCAGCGATATGGGGGACGTCTCTACCGTGATGCCCGCGATCCATCCGGCCTGCGGCGGCGCCTCCGGCACCTTCCACGGCAAGGATTTTATGATCACCGATCCCGAGATGGCGTGCGTTACCTCCGCCAAGCTCCAGGCCGGCATCCTCGCCGATCTGCTCGGCGCGGACGCCGCCGTCGCAAAACAGATCGTCGCGGAGAAAAAGGTCGTTTATTCCTCCACGGCGGAATACTTCGCCGCCGTCGACAAGCTCTCCCGCGAGTGGGACGCCGTTGAGTACGGCGAGGACGGTACCGCTGTCCTGAAGTATTGAGAGGGGCGGCCGGTCTCTTTCGTATCCGAATCACGCCTTGCGGCGCGGCATAAAGCATCCTGAAACGACGCGCTCCGGTCGGGCGCGATCTGACG
>CAMKAU010000080.1 GCA_946410595.1 uncultured Clostridia bacterium | reverse complement strand
GAAGGAGTAGGCGGGCGGTAAGGATAAGAGCAAAGAAGAAACAAGGAGCGAAAAACTCCTTCCGTCGCGGCAAGCCGCGCCACCTCCCTCAAGAGGGAGGCAAAGGTGCGAACATTCCGTGCAGAGGAAACGGAGCGTTGCGGCAGGAGCAAGCCCCTGCCCTACAATATAACGGGAACGCGGTTTCTCTTGTAGGGCGGGGGTTTATCTCCCGCCGCTTTTTCTTTTTGTAACTGTCACCCGCCGCTCCATATTTTGTACTTTTCATTCGCTCCGAAGGGAGCGAACATCATGTTGCGGCGCAACGCATCATTTTGCCGAAGGCAAAACATCATTTGCGGCGAAGCTGCAAGCATCATTCCCCCCGCGGCTCCCGCGCGGCATCGACGTCGGCAAGCAGTTTTTCCAGGCAGTCGGCGACCGCCGCGGCGGAGCCGCCTCTGTTCTGCCAGCACTCCTCTCTCGCCTGCGCGAGGTTTTCTTTCAGCTCCCGGTTTTCCAGCGCGCCGTCTATCTTCGCCTTCATATTGTCAAGATCCGCCAAAGACAGCGGCACGCCGATCTTTTTCAGCGTGCGGAAGGTCCACGTTTCCTCCTCGAGCCAGCTTGCGTCGTACGGCGAAGGGTCAAAGCTCGTGTCCGCGTAGATCACCGGCCGCCCGAAAACGAGCGAGTAGTCGAAGATCACGCCGGAAAAGTCCGAGATCATGATATCCGCGCGGCTCAAAACGCCGAAATTGTCGTTGTCCCGGTTCCACTGCAGGCGCTCGCTCTCCGGATACTTCGCCGTCAGAGAGTCGATCGTTTCCTTTTCGGAGAGATAGGACTGCGGATGCGGGCGGATGATGATCCGATATCCGGTGGCAAGCAGCGCGTCGATCATCTTTTCCCCGTATTTTGCCAGGATCGCGCTCGGCCCCCAGGAGGGCGCGAGGAGCACGGTCTTTTCCCGGCTTTCCGGCGCCGGCTCGGCTTCCTTTCTTTTCAAAAGCTCGTCCATATACGGCTGACCGACGATAAAGAGCTCCTTCTTTTTCAGCCCGCGTATCTCTTCCAGCGACCGGATCTGTTTTTCCTGATAGCCGCCGGAGAGCAGGACTGCGTCGTAATAGTCGAGGCCGAACATCCGGTAGAGGGTGGCGTCACTCACCGCGTGCAGGACGTGCGCGTAAACGGCGACGTCCTTGGAGCGTTTCCACTGGTAAACGTCCAGTCCCGGCGTTGTGGAAAGAAGCAGGTCCGCTTTCAGCATATTCAGCTTGGCGAACGCCTTGTTCCCCTCGCCGATGAACTTGCAGGCGATATTCTGATATTCCGTATTCAGCGCGGGGTCGTCCGGGGAGGAGGTCATATAGACCGCTTTTTCCCCTCTCGCTTCCAGCTCGTCGCAGATCGGGCGGAAGACGTTCCAGTACCGCTTGCTGTCCGAATAAACGACTATGCGCAGGCGCTTCTCGTCGTCGGCGCTTTTTTTGCCCCCGCTGAAGAAGAAACGGAGCTTGATCAGCGCGCCGCGCAGCGCGAACACCGCCGCGCCGAGCACACCGATGAGGATGGTAAAAAGCATACTGCCCGTGCCGGGATCGATATAAAGCAGTTTCACGTCGATACCTCCGTTCACTCAAGCGGAAGGACGAGATCGTCCCCTATTTTGCTCCAGTTGTTTTTGTCGAAAACGTTGTCGCGCACGGAATGCCACGTGGCCGGCAGGAGCTTGTAGCCGTTGTTGACGCTCGTCTGCCAGTCGTTCGTATAGACGACATGCTGCTCGCCTTTTTTGGCTTCCTCGTTTTTCAGCGTCTTCCCGGAAAAGGGATTGGCGGCGGTCTCGATCAGCCCTTCCGCGGCGAGAGCCGGCGTGTCCGCGTTCGTCATGAAGGTATCGTCGATATGGAAGCCGGTCGCGCCGAAGTCCTTGACAAGCAGCAGCGGGTTGTAAAGGGCGAAGCCGCCGTAGCAGTTGTTTCCGTACAGCGACTGCTCAAAATCCCCGAGCGACCAGCCGTGGTCGGAAACAACGATGATCCGCGTGTTGTCGTAAACGCCGCATTCGCGCAGATAATCGAACCAGTCGGCAAGCTTCAGCAGGCTGGCCGCGTTCGCGTGATAATGGATCATCACGTTTTCGGTGCGCAGCTCCGCCTTGTTGCCGTTCCAGTCGACGCGATACCGGTGCTCCTCGTCGTAGCCGGTATTGTCAACGAACCCCGCCGGCTCGTATTCCGGCTCCTTGAGCAGCATCGGCTCGTGCGTCGTATCGTTTGTAAAGAGCAGGAACTCGCCTTTTTCATGATCGGTGATCTTCGTGATCGCGGAAAGGTTTTTGAGGACCGCGTAGGGCTTCATGAAGACCTCGCTCACCCCTTGGGAAACGGAAACGCCCGACCGCTCCTGGGACACCTTGGAATAGGACGCCCCGGTCTCTTCCGGCGCGGGGGCCTCCGGCTCCGGCGTCTGCTCTCCAAGCGCCTTTGCCGAGTTGTATTTCCCGCCGTTATACACGGCGTACTGGAGAAAGGACGGCGCGATGCGGAACACGGCGTGGCAGAAAAAGTTCCGGTCAAGCAGCTCGTCGTTTATCGTTTCCGGCTCGTAATACTCGTCGACCGCGAACTTGCCGAGCGTGATGAACTTGCGGATCGTCGGGAACTCGTCGAAGATCGAAAGATCGGGGATCCAGCCGTATCCCGCGTAAGTCGGATCCGATACCGTGACAGACCAGCCGCTTCGGTCGAACAGGACCGGCATGACCTTCAGCGCTTCGTTGTGTTTGTCCGGCATCAGCATATCGGAGCGGCGGTTCAGATTTTCCGGCGTGTACTCGTACCCGCCGAAAAGCGCGGGGGATCCGACAAGCGTGTTGGAACCGTAGGAAATGGTGTTCGGATAATAGGTAAAGCCGTCGAATTTTTCCTTCAGCTCCGGCTTTTCCTCCATAATGAACGGCAAAAACGAGCTGACGGCGCGGTCGAGCATGATCACGACGACGTTTTGCCCCTTTTTGCTCAGACTGATGACGGGTTCTCCCTCTCTCGCCTGGTCCGCCGCCGCGCGGACGGTTTTCAGCTGGCCCCCGATATCGGCGACGTTGAAAACGGAGATCCCCAGAACAGAAAGGCAGAGGATCAGCGAGACCGTCTGAACGAAGCGGAGCTTTTTGAAGCAGACGAGGAGCAGAACGGCCGAGAGAAGCAGCAGGACCGCGGCGTTGACGATCATGCGCCCGGCGGAGATATTCGGATAGGAAACGTAGACGAGCGAAGAGGAAAGCGTGCCGAACCCCTCGCCGAAGAAGAGATGATCGACGAGCGCGGCGCAGGCGAGCGCGCAGACAAGGGCGCTCATCACGCGCTTGCCTTTTTCGGACGCGAGCTTGTAAAACACGCCGAACCAGATCACAAAGGTCCCGAAGGCGTAGAGCGCGGAGCTGACGACGTAGCGCAGTGGAGACACATAGCGCATCACGTTGACAAACTCCGCGGGGGAGGAGGCGATCACCGAGGCGGGGATCATCACGCCGGTGAGCAGAGCGAGCGCGAGCGAGCAGAAGAGAAAGAGTCTGTCGCGCGGCTTTTTATCCTTTTCGCTCGGTTCCGGCGCTTCCGCCGCGGGGCGCCGCGCCTTGATCCGGGCGGAGAGAAGCGAAAGCGGGAAGGGCAGCGAGAGGAGCGCGCACGCCGCCAGCGCGAGGATCTCCCGGCGCGCGGAGGAAAGCGGACGGAAGAGAAGGAAGAGCGCCGCTCCGATGCCGGCGAGCATCGAAAGGAACGCAAGCGCCTTTCCGGGACGCTTCAGCTTGCAGAAGATATTCTTCGCCAGAGAAAAAAGGTTGTTCAGCGTCCAGTAAAAGACGAGACCCGCGGGAGAGTCGTAGAGAAGAATGAGAAAGATGAAGGCCGCGCCGTAAAGCTGTATTTTGCTTTTCAGCGGAAAACCTTTGAGGTAGATCGACGCGGAGAGGAGGTTGACGGCGGTCATGAGTACCGGCAAAAGATTAACGGTGACGGAGCCGAGCGTAAGCATCGCGTCAGGCGCGCCGAGATCGCGGATCGGACCGAAGCTGACGCCGCGAAGCAGTTCAAGCCCGGAAAGAAACCGGTATGCCGCGATGAAAAACGGCACTTCAAGCAAAAGAGAAAGCGAGCCCTTGAGCGCGTCGGTCTGTTTATAGCCGTTCTGCCGGTAAAAGGCGCGGAGCATCATATAGCGCTCGTCGCCCTTGAAGGTCTTTTTGATCTTCGTTACCCACGGGCGCATACCGGCCTCTCTGTCCCGCTCCTCCGCCTGAAGCGCGTCCGCGCGCCGGTAAAGAGGAAGGATGAGAAAGTTCATCGCCAGACTGAAAAAGACGATAGACGCTCCCGCGTTTCCGAGGATGTGATAGGCAAAAGAAAAAGCCGTCTCAAAAAACAATTCGAGCGGACCCAGAATCAGTTTATAAAGCGCGCTTCCGAAAGACATAACGACCCCCCTTGCCACTTTGGCAGATTTCTGTCGGAAAGAATGATTTCGTAAAGCATTATAACACCGCCGCGCGGCGATGTCAAGTTGAACGGCCCGGATCCGCCGCATTTACGGGGCGCGGGGTGGAAAAAATCTCCGGGACGTTTCCCGTCCCGGAGATTTTTTTGTTTGGGTTCAGACGATCTCAAGATCGTTTCTGTCGCGGAGCATATACTTTTTCAGCGGCGTGAGGCTGGCGAGGTAGTAAAGGAGTCCGCCGCAGATCGCGGTAAAGCCGCTGCCGGTCGTCACGTAGAAGATCCCGCGGTTGATCGCCTCGCCCGTCAGCGGGTTGTAAACGAAGAGCATTCCCAGGGCAAAGGAGATACAAAGCACGCCGATCCCGACGAGGTTGAAGCCGCCGGTAAACCGGTAGGCGTCGTGTCCTTTGATGAAATACGCGGATTTCAGAGAAAGCTTTCGCTTTTTCACGATCAGGTAGTCGACGACGATCATTCCGATGATTGGTCCCTGCAGATACGCCGCGAGGGAGATGAACGAGGCAAAGTGATCCATCACCCAGCCCCAGACGGTGAGCAGGCTGACGTAGAAGAAGGAGATCCAGACGAGCAGCTTATAGCTGACGTTGGGAAGTCCGCTCTTGATGATCATGCAGTTGACGTAGGAGCCGCTGCCCTGCGTGCCGATATTGGCAAAGGCGACCATAAGCAGGCTGAGAAGCGAGAAGACCGGGCCGCCGAGCGTGGCGAGCATAACGGTTGGGTCGCTTTCATATGCGCCGGTACGCACGAACATGGCAAGCGCCATCACGCCGCCGGCGGCGACGAAGAAGGGAGCCACGACCCCGTAGGAAAGGGAGGTCGCCCAGTAGCCCTTGCGCTCGCTTTTGCAGAGGCGGGGCAGGACAAGCGCCTGCGTGGACCAGGAGAAGGCGAAGGCGACGTTGCCTTCCGCCGTGGTCATAAAGGCGAGCAGGCGGTTGTTTTCAAAGTCCGCAAGATCCGGCTTGACCGCGGCAATCTCTCCGATCGGCACCGCGAAGAAGCAAAGCCCGACGACGATCACGCCGACGACGAGCAGCGCCGAGACAAGGAACCGGCTCGTCCATTTGATCACGTCCGGTCCGCCGAGGGCGATCAGCGTGCCGAGCAAGACGCAGAGAACGCCGAACGCGGGCTTCCAGACCGGACCGCTCAACTCGACGCCGAAGTACTTGAACAGATTGATCATCGACGAGGCGAAAAGCTGGGAGTCGACCGCGTACCAGCCGAAATTGGCGAAGCTGATGACCGTGGCGAGGATCGCGACGCCTTTGATGCCCAGCACCGACCGCAGCCATACCCACAGGTCGATCCCGTACCGCACGGCGAAAAACACCGGGATACATTCGATCGCAACGAAAATGATATTGAAGCAAAAGATGTTGATCAGCATCTGCTTCAGCGACAGATACTGCGCCACGTACGCACCCTGCGTGTAGCACCAGGTGGCGATCGCAAAGCCGCTTGTGGAAAGGAACAGATCCCAGAAGGAATACTGCCTGTCCCCTTTGAGCATCGGCACGACGCCGGTGATCGTTTCCTGGCGGATATAATCCGCGTTCCTGGTACTTGCCATCAGACGATCACCCCCGCGGCGCACAGTACGACGAGCAGGATGCACACGCCGACGAGCGCGCCGATCGCGATATAGTCGGCGGCGGTGGCTTTCGGCGGGAACTCGTAGCTTTCATCCGCCATCGCGACGAGACGCTTTTCGGTCTCATCGTAGATCATCTGCTCGATGGACGCTTCGTCTTTTTTGTTACGTTTCATTCGTTTCCTCCTCATAGCATTCGAGTGTTTTTTTGGCGTAGAATTTACTGTTTTTATACCAGAGGTAGAGGTAGTCGCCCACCGCGTTGCCTCTGTATTCCTGATAGAGAGCCCAGACGTACCAGTAGTAGGAAGCCAGCGCGATATATCCGAGATAATGCCCAAGCTCCTTCTTTTTCGCCTCCCGGCCGAGATAAACGCGGATCACGTTCAGCGCTTCTTCAAAGGTGTAGTCCGAGCAGCAGATAAAGGTGCCGACGTCGCTTGCCGGATCGTCGTTGCCGGAATACTCCCAGTCGATCAGGTAGATCTTGCCGTTTTTGTCGATGATGAAATTCGGCGAGTAACAGTCGCAGTGGCAGAGGCAGAGGTTCGCATATTCGTCCGAAGCGACCGTGTCTTTCACCCGTTTCATCAGCGCGTAGAGCTCGTCGAAATCCCGTATCTCGAGCTTTCCGGTCTGCTTCAGCCGCCCGATGAACTCCTCGGTCTTGTTCCAGATCAGAAAATCGAAATCCGATCTTACGTTCTCGGCGTGCAGCTTTTTCATCATCGAGAGCGCGGTCGCGACCTGTTCTTCGTTATGATAGTCCAGCTCGCGCACGTCCTCGATGAAGCGGGAGATCTTCCAGCCCTCTTTTTCGTCCATGTAAAGGAAGGTATCGTCCAGCCCAAGCCGCGCCGCGACCTTCATGGAAAACGCCTCGCTTTTTCTGTCGATATAGTTTTCCGTGCCGGCGCCGGGATGCCGGTAAACGTATTTGTTTTCGCCGACTTTGAAGCAAAAAGACGTGTTCGTCAGCCCCGCTTTGATCGCTTTGATTTCCTCGATATCCTTCTCCTCGCAGCAAAGCACCCGGCAGATATTCTCCATGATCCGGGAATCCGTGTTGCGGATATACGCGGGGTCGAAATGCCGCAGCTCGTCGAGAGAATCAAACTCAAAGATGCGCCCGGCCGGGTATTTGCGAATATAGAGGGCGAGCTCTTTTACGTGCTTTGCGTAAAGATCCTCCCAGAGCATCTCCTTTGTTTCGGGGAGAGGGTACTCCCGCTCGAGGATCTTCCGGAACCGCGCGGAAAACGCCCGGTCGAAATAAACGTGCCCGAGCATATACCAGCTGTCCCTGCCGCCGACCGTGACGCGCCGGATCCTGCCGGACGGAGCGCACGAAAGGCAGTACTCGTTTGTCTCTCCTTCCGCGTAAACGGCGGAATAGTAGGCACGCCAGACATACCGCTCGAAGACGTTTTCCGGAAAATAGTTGTCGCTGGAGCAGATATAGGTGTTTTTAAGCAGGTCGGGCACGCACATGAGCGTCGACGTGTTGTTGTACTTGTAATAATCCTCGTTTACCCGGATGGAAACGCCGTATTTTTCCTCCAGATAGAAAAACTTTTCCTTCATGTAGCCGACGACGACGGTGACGTCCCCGATCCCCGCGGCCTTCAGCTGCTCGATCTCCCGCTCGATCAGGATCTCTCCCCTGACGCGGAGAAGCCCTTTCGGCTTTTCGTAGGAAAGAGGGGCGAAGCGTTTTGACATGCCCGCCGCCATGATCACCGCGTTGTCCACGCGGTAGGGCTCCATCGCGGCGGCGCCGGCCGCCGTTACCTCGTATCCGTTTTGACCCGCGCGGATCTCTCCGCGGGCAAGCAGGACGGCAAGGTCTCCGTTCACGGCGCCGACAGAGCGGGAAATCCGCGCGGCGATCCTGCGCTGGGACAGGCCGCCGCTCTTTTCATCGGTCAGAAACAAGTTCAGGAGATCAAACTCGTGTTTTTTCAGCATAAAAACCTTTTCCCCGTTTCAGGCGTTCATTTTTGTTTCGTCATGCCGCGAACTTTGAACACTCGTATTATACCTTTCCCGCCCGCGGTTGTCAATACCCCCCGCGGATTTCGTTTTATGCCGCGGGGCTTCAGCCCCGCGGCGGTCCCCGCCCTACAATAAATAGCGGGACACCCCCCCATGTAGGGCAGGGGCTTGCTCCTGCCGTTTTTCGATTGCCTCTATCTTTGGCTCCCTTGTGTAAAGGGAG
>CAMKAU010000079.1 GCA_946410595.1 uncultured Clostridia bacterium | reverse complement strand
CGGCTGTTTTTGATCGAGGTAAGACTGTCGATCGTGGGATAGATGGTCTGGAACGCGAGTTTGGTATCGGGGCTGTTTTCTTTGACGATATCGCAAACGGCCTTCACCTGTTTGCGGAAGTACTGCTGCCGTTTTTCTTCGCTCCAGGTCGAGTTGCCGTCGGCGGAGAAGTTGATGCCGAGCGTTACGATCAGGATCTTCGGTTTTGCCCGGCGGAGCGCTTCTGCGATGGTGATCTCCTCCCAGTCGCCGAAGGACTTTTCGCCGTCCGGCCATTTGACGGTCTTGTTTGCTATATCCACAAAGTCGATCGTTCCGCCGGGACCTGCCCAGATATGATCGTAGGAGACGAGAGTTTTTGCGAACACCATCATCCCGTAGGTGGTCGAGTCGCCGAGGAAATACACGTCTTTCAGATAGTTCTCGCCCTGATCCGCCGTTTCCTTGACGATCACGGAAGAGACGGGAACGCCGGGATCGGGGGACGCGACCGGCGTCGTTTCCGTTACGGGGGTCGTGACGGGGTCGTCCGTTGCGGGCGTTTCCGTCGCGGGCGTCGTTACGGGCGGCAAGAGGGAGGTTTCGGCGTCTGTCGTCCGGGACGCCGTTTCATCGGGGACGGTAGAGGGCGTCTCCGCTTTGCCGGAGGCAGGCGGCTCGCTCTCCGCCGCGATCGTGACGGAAGAGGCGGGCGGGTCGTTCGGCGCTTCCGCTTTTTGCCGGATCAGAATGCCGAAAAAGATCACCCCGGTCAAAAGCGTGAGAACGGAAAGCGCCGCCAGAACTCTGACCAGCGCGGCGTTGAGCGCGGCGCGGTTGGCGTTTGCGGGTTTGCGGTCGTGCTGCGGAGCGTGATTCATATTATGCCTCGTCGTTTCGTTTGAAAATGCGGAAATACAGTGCGCGGAAAAGCATAAAGAGAAGATAGAGCAGGGAGGAAAAGAAGAGGGCGACGATCACCTGCGCGCCGGTCCCGGCCTTCTCCAAAACCACGGCGTAAAAGAAGAGAAAAGAGCCGACGCAAAGGAGAAAGTGCAGAAGATACGCAAGCGGCCGCGGGAGTTTGGACGAAAGAATAAGAAAGGAAAAGGAGATCGCGACGGATACGGCGAACAGAGAGAAAAGCGTGAAAAGATCCATCACGGGGCGCTCCGCTTCGGAAAACGCGGAGGCGAGCAGATAAAAGAAAAACACGATCAGGGTAAAAATGACGCAGGAACGGGAGAGCGCCGCCGCTATTTTTTTGTTCATATCCACCTCCCGGAATGTTCCTATTTATCATAGCACAGGAGAAGGGGATATGCAAGAGGTTGCGAAAAATAAAAAGTTCTCGCTTTCTCCGCAATTTTTTTGCCTCGGCTGTTGAAAAAAGAGACGGGATGATGTAAAATGATAGGGATTATTCCGTTGGAGGACGCGATGCAGGTCTATTCCCATCTCCCGGACGGAACGGAATCCGATTCCTATCTTCTCCTCGAAGGAGAGGAGGGGATCTGGATCGATCCCTCCGTTCCCCTTGCGGCGTTTCATTTGCCGCAAACGCCCCGGATCACGGCGATCCTGCTGACCCACGGGCATTTTGACCATATCCTCGCGCTGGAGCAGGCGGCGCGCCTTTGCCCCCGGGTGTTTGCGGGGCGCGCGGAGCTGCCGATGCTTGCCGATCCCTACGCCAACGCCTCCGCCCTCTTCGGTTTTCCCCCCGTCCGCTTCGGCGGCGAGGTACGTCCGCTTGCCGACGGCGACGAGATCCCCTTCTCCGGCGCGCCGGTGCGGGTGATCGCCGCGCCGGGGCATACGGCGGGATCGGTCGTTTACCGCTGCGGGGACTCTCTTTTTACCGGCGATACGCTCTTTTGCGGCGGCGTGGGAAGGACCGATCTTCCGACCGGCTCCGCGGCCGAGCTGCGCCGTTCGCTTGCGCGGCTTGCGGCAATGGAGGGGGATTATCGGGTCTATCCCGGCCACGGATGCGCGACGACCCTTTCTCATGAACGAAAATACAACGGCTGGCTCTCTTGACAGAGGAGGAAACAGATGGATTATCAGAAATTAGCGGAGCTTCTTTTCCCGGAGGTAACGGAAACGCCGGAGGATATGGAAAAGCGTTATCCTCCTCGTAACCTACCGGAAGGGGCGAAGGTTACGCGTTTTGCCCCCAGCCCGACCGGCTTTGTCCACTTCGGCGGACTGTTCCCGACCCGCGTCGGGGAGCGGCTTGCCCACCAGTCGGGCGGCGTGTTTTATCTCCGCATCGAGGATACCGACGCAAAGCGCGAGGTCCCCGGCGCGGCGGAAGCGCTGATCCGCACGCTCGCCGCGTACGGCGTCGCCTTCGACGAAGGACCGGTCGTCGGCGGGGAAAAAGGTGATTACGGCCCCTACCGCCAGCGCCGGCGCGCCGCGATCTATCACGTTTTTGCCAAGCGTCTGGTCGAGGAAGGGAAGGCCTATCCCTGCTTTGCAAGCGAGGAGGAGCTTGACCGGATCCGCGCCGAGCAGACGGCGCTCAAGGTCAATCCCGGATACTACGGGAAATGGGCGATCTGGCGCGACCGGCCGCTTGAGGAAATCGAGGCAAAACTGAAAGCGGGCGAGTCCTTCGTTCTGCGGTTCCGCTCGGAGGGGTCGATCGAAAACAAGATCCGCTTCACCGATCTCGTCAAGGGCGATCTTGAACTGACGGAAAACGATTGCGATCACGTCCTCTTAAAAAGCGACGGGATCCCCACCTACCACTTCGCGCACGCGGTCGACGACCATCTGATGCGCACGACCCACGTGATCCGCGGGGAGGAATGGCTGCCGAGCTTGCCTTTCCATATCCAGCTTTTCCGCGCGCTTGGGTTCAAACTTCCGAAATACATTCATATCGCCCAGCTGATGAAGATGGAGGGCGGCTCCAAGAAAAAACTCTCCAAGCGCGACAAAGGGACCGATATGGAGTACTACCGCCGGGAGGGGTACTCGCCCGACGCGGTCGTGGAATACGTGATGACGCTGCTCAATTCCAATTACGAGGAGTGGCACGCGCAAAACCCGGACAAAAAGTGGTCGGACTTCCCCTTCTCGCTCAAAAAAATGAGCCCTTCCGGCTGCCTGTTTGATTTTGATAAACTCAACGACGTCTCCAAAAACGCGGTCTCCCGCATGACGGCAAAGGAAGTGACCGACGCCGTCTGCGCGTGGGCGAAGGACTTTTCGCCGGAGCTTTATTCCGAGCTTGCGGCGGATCCCGCCTACGCCGAGCGGGTCTTCTCGATCGGCCGCGGCGGACCGAAGCCGCGCAAGGATTTTGCCGTCTGGAGCGAGGTGGAAGGGCAGTTCGGGTATTTCTGGGATCGGTTTTACCGCGCGGGCGGGTATCCCGAGGGATACGATCCCGCTCTGATCTCCGCCATCCTCGGAGATTATCTCTCCGTTTATTCTCCCGGCGACGATCAGACCGTCTGGTTTGACAAGATCAAGGACCTCGCCGAGCACTTCGGCTTTGCGAGAGAGACGAAAGAGTATAAGAAAAATCCGGACGCGTACAAAGGCAGCGTCGGAACGGTCAGCGCTTTCCTGCGCGTCGCCCTGACCGGGAGACAGACCTCGCCCGATTTGTACGAGGTGATGCGTACGCTTGGAGAAACGCGCGTGAGAGAGAGGATCGCGCGGGAAGCGTCCGGACTTTTGAAAGGAGCGGACAATGGCTGAAAGCACGAATTTTATTGAGGAGATCGTAGAAGAGGATCTTGCCTCCGGGCATTGCGAGCGGATCCACACCCGTTTTCCGCCCGAGCCGAACGGCTATCTCCATATCGGCAGCGCGAAGGCGATCTGGATCAATTCCTCGATCGCCAAAAAGTACGGCGGGCTCTTTAACCTCCGTTACGACGATACCAACCCCTCGAAGGAGGATACCGAATACGTCGACTCGATCCTAAACGATCTGCGCTGGCTCGGATGCGAGCCGACCGGCGGCGTCTTTTACGGGTCCGATTACTTTGACCGCTGCTATGAGTTTGCCGTCAAGCTGATCAAAGAGGGAAAGGCCTACGTCTGCGATCTTTCCGCCGAGGAGATGCGCGAATACCGCGGCACGCTGACCGAGCCGGGCAGGGAAAGCCCCTGGCGCGGACGGACCGTGGAGGAAAACCTGGATCTCTTTGAGCGGATGAAAAACGGGGAGTTCGAGGACGGCGCGAAGACCCTGCGCGCCAAGATCGACATGGCCTCCCCGAATATCAACCTCCGCGATCCCGCGATCTACCGGATCCTTCACACCTCCCATCACCGGCAGGGAGATAAGTGGTGCATCTATCCGCTTTATGATTTTGCCCATCCGATCCAGGACGCGCTGGAGGGGATCACCCATTCCCTCTGCTCGATCGAGTTTGAAAACCACCGTCCCCTCTACGACTGGGTGATCGAGAATATCGGCTTCGACCCGAAGCCGAAACAGCGGGAGTTTGCCCGTCTGAACGTGACCTATACCGTCATGAGTAAGCGCTATCTGCGCGCGCTCGTCGAGCGGGGACTTGTCGACGGATGGGACGACCCGCGGATGCCGACGATCTGCGCCCTGCGGCGCCGCGGCTATACGCCGGAGGCGATCTTCGATTTCGTGCGGCGCGCTGGCGTTGCCAAGGCGTACAGCGTCGTCGATATCGAACTGTTGGAGCATTGCATCCGGGAGGAGCTCAACGCCGGCGCGCCGCGCCGGATCGCTGTCCTTGACCCGGTGAAGGTTGTGATCGAAAACTACCCGGAGGGGAAAACCGAGTACTTCGATCTCCCGAATATCCCCGGTAAGGAAGAAGCGGGCGTCCGGTCCGTTCCTTTCACCCGCGAGCTCTATATCGAGCGCGCCGATTTCGAGGAGGTCCCGCCGCCGAAGTTCCACCGCCTGAAGCCGGACGGAGAGGTCCGGCTGATGGGGGCGTATCTCGTCCGCTGCAAAGAGGTAAAAAAGGATCCCTCCGGCCGGATCACCGAGATCGTCTGCACGGCGGATCTCGAGGCCGGAAACGGAAATCCGCTTGACGGACGCAAGGTAAAAGGGACGATCCACTGGCTCTCCGCCGCTCACGCCGCTGACGCGACCGTGATGCTTTACGACAAGCTCTTTACCATTCCCAACGTCGGCGATATCCCGGAAGGGAAGACCTTTGACGATTATCTCAATCCCGATTCCGCCGAAAAACGGGAGGGGGTCAAGGTGGAGCCCTCCGCTCTCGAGGACGGCGCCGGTCCCCGCTTCCAGTTCGTACGTACGGGCTACTTCGTCCGCGATACGAAAAACGCAAACACCTTCAACCGCATCGTCGGTCTGAAGGACAGCTACAAACCGGGTGAATAAAACAAAACCGCCGCGCTCTTTCGGAGCGCGGCGGTTTTTCGCGGCTACACCGCGGCTTCCTGCTTTTCCCAGAAGACGGTCCCGTCCCGGAGGACGGCGGAGACCGGCTCGCCTTTTTTGATCCTGCCGGCGATCACCGCTTCCGAGAGCGGTTCCCGCAGCATCCGGTCGACGGAGCGGCGCACGCTGCGGGCGCCGAACACCGCGCACTCGCACAGATCCGGGATCTGCTGCGCCAGGTCCGGGGGGACGGAAAGGAGGTACTCCTTTTTCCGCGTTTCCGCGATCAGCTTTCCGATCTCAAGCTCCGCGATCCGGATCAGCGCCGACCGGGAGAGAGGAGAGAAGGGGATGATATCGTCAAGACGGTTGAGCAGCTCGGGGGAGAAGGTCTTTTGCAGCTCGCTCCGCGTTTCGGCGGCGGAGGGCGCTCTCTCCCGGAAGCCGATCGTTCCTTTCAGATCTCCTCCCGCGTTCGTCGTCAGGATGACGACGGTGCCGCGGAAGTCGACCGCCCGGCCGCGGCTGTCCTTGAGAAAGCCGGTGTCCAAGATCTGGAGCAGGATATTTCCGATGCTTTTGTCCGCTTTTTCCGCTTCGTCGAACAGGACGAGGGAATAGGGATGCTTTCGTACCGCGTCGCAGAGGTAGGCGCCCTCGTCATACCCGACGTAGCCGGGCGGCGCCCCGAGGAGCTTCGAGACGCTGTGCTTTTCTCCGTATTCCGACATATCCAGGCGGATCAGCGAGTCTGCGGAGGGATAGAGTTCGTCGGCAAGGCGGAGGGCAAGCTCGGTTTTGCCGACGCCGGTCGGCCCGCAGAAGAGAAAGGACGCCTGCGGCCGGTCGCCGGGGAGGAGCCCCGCTTTGGACCGTAAAACGGCGGAGCAAACCCTGCGGCACGCGTCCTCCTGACCGACGACCCGACCGTTCAGAGCCGCAAAAAGGGAGGAAAACTTCCGGTTTTCCGCCGACAGCAGTTCCGAAACGGGGATCCCGGTCTCCTCCGAGAGCGCCTCGGCGACCGAGCGGCGCGTGAGCAGGGGCGCGGATCCCGGCAGCGGCGTCTTCTCGCCCTTCTGCGCTTCCGACGCTTCCAGGGATAGCTTGGAGCACGCCTCGTCGAGCAGGTCGAGCGCTTTGTCCGGCTGGTGGCGGCCCGGGATATAGTGGCCGCTGTAAAAGACCGCCGCCTCGATCGCGTCCTCACCGATCCCGATCCTGTGATGCTCCTCGTAGTTTTTCTTCACGCCCGCGAGGATCCGCTTTGTTTCGCTTTCCGACGGCTCGGAAACGAAAAGCGGCTGAAAACGCCTCTCAAAGGCGGGATCCTTTTCCACGTGGCGCAGGTATTCGTCAAAGGTCGTCGCCCCGATCACGCGGATCTCCCCTCGCGCCAGCACCGGCTTGAGGATATTGGCGGCGTCAAGCGCCCCCTCCGCCGCGCCGGCGCCGATCACGGCGTGGATCTCGTCGATAAAGAGAATCACGTCCCGGCTTTTCTGCAGTTCGGATAAAACGCCGCGCAGCCGCTCCTCGAACTCTCCGCGGTATTTGGCGCCCGCCACGAGGGAGGAGAGGTCAAGGGCGTAGATCTGCTTTCCGATCAGATCCTCCGGCACTTCGTAGGCCGCGATCCGCTCGGCAAGTCCCTCCACGATCGCCGTTTTCCCGACGCCCGGCTCCCCGATCAGCATCGGGTTGCTTTTTGTTTTGCGGGAGAGGATGCGGATCAGCCGTTCTGTTTCCTTTTCCCGCCCGATCACGGGATCCGCGCAGCCGTTTTTGGCCTCTTCGGTCAGGTTTTTGCCGTACAGGGAGAGATAGGGGAGCCGGCGCGAGCGGCCCTCCTGATACGGCGCCCCTTTCCGGTCCGGCATAAGGATCTCGCGGTCGGAGAGAGAGGAGAAAAACGCGGAGAGATCCCCCTTCACGTCGGCGGGTAAAACGCCGCAGAGGCGGATCAGCCGCTCGGCGGCGCAGTCGTTTTCCTGCAGCAGGGCGCAAAGGATATGCTCGGTCCCGATCAGCTGGAAGCCGAGCTTTTCGCAGATCTCGCCGGAGGCGGAGATGATCTTTCTCGCCTTCGGCGTCATATCCTCGGGGGTGAGGACGGTTTTTACCCCCTTGCCCGACAGTTCGCTCAGCTTGGCTAATAGCAGCTTGTTCGTCAGCCCCCGCGTTTCAAGGAGCTTGCAGGCAACGCCGCCGCGGCTTTTGAGCAGCCCGGAGAGGAGATGCTCGCTTCCGATATAGGTGTGTCCGAGTTCCTCGGCCGTTTCTTTGGCAAAATTGAGAGAGTCTTTCGCTCTCGGCGTAAAGTTTCGTTTCATCTTATCCTCCGATCCGGGCAATTGTTTCCCGGCGCCGCCCGGCTTATACGCCGGACGCCTGAAAAATATCCCGAAAACGCCCCCGAGATTTTGAAAGTTTTGCGCGGTTGGATATTGACTTGATGCGTTTGGCTTGCTATAATAAACATATCGGAGGGGGGTGTTTTTATGCGTGAAGTTGTCAACAGCATTTCCGGCATGATCGGAAACACTCCTTTGCTTTACTGCAAGCGTTTTTCCTCCCATATCAAAGCGCGCGCCTCTCTTTATGCGAAACTGGAGAACGGTAACCCCACGGGCAGCATAAAAGACAGGGCGGCTTTTTATATGTTGGAGGAAGCGATCAAAGAGGGAAAGCTGCACAAGGACTCCGTCGTCGTGGAACCGACCAGCGGGAACACGGGGATCGGGCTTGCCGCGCTCTGCGCCTCCGTCGGTATCCGGTGCGTTATCGTGATGCCGGACAGTATGACGCCCGAGCGGATCAAGATCATGAAGCGCTACGGCGCGGAGGTCATCCTGACGCCGGGCGAGCTCGGTATGCAGGGCTCGATCGACCGGGCGAACCGCATGGCAAAAGACAACGAAAAGGTGTTCGTCCCCTCCCAGTTTGAAAATCCCGCCAACGCGCTGGCCCATTACCGGACCACCGGCCCGGAGATCTGGCGGCAGACGGGGGGGAGGAGCGACGTTTTCATTTCCGC
>CAMKAU010000078.1 GCA_946410595.1 uncultured Clostridia bacterium | reverse complement strand
CGCCAGCGTCTGTGTCGGCAACGAAAAACTGATGCGGGAGGCGGGGGCCGAGGTCGCCGGATGCCGCCACGACTGCACCACGGTCCACCTCTCCCGGGACGGGAAGTATATCGGCCATATCCTGATCTCCGATCAGGTCAAGAAAAACGCAAAGGAAGCGATCGCGCGTCTGCGCCGGCTCGGCGTGCGCCGGACCGTGATGCTGACGGGGGACAGCGAGGCGATCGCCCGCGCCGTCGGCGAGGAACTGGGGATCGACGAGGTCCGCGCGGCCCTGCTTCCGGAGGATAAAGCCGGCGCGATGCGGGAGCTTCTCGCAAAAAAAAGCAAGGGACGGAGCGTGATCTACGCGGGCGACGGGATGAACGACGCCCCGGTCCTCAAGCTCTGCGACGTCGGGATCGCGATGGGCGGGATCGGCAGCGACGCCGCGATCGAAGCCGCCGACGTCGTGATCTGCGACGATAAGCCGGCAAAGATCGCGGAAGCGGTCGGTCACGCCCGCAAGACGATGCGGATCGTAAAGGAAAATATCGCCCTCGCCCTCGCCGTCAAGCTCGCCGTGCTTCTTCTGGGGGCGCTCGGTTTGGCCGGTATGTGGGCGGCGGTCGCCTCCGACGTAGGCGTAACGCTCGTCTGCATCCTCAACGCGATGCGGGCTCTCGCGCCCGGGCGCGGCGAGGACGGCTTTCTCTCTTGACACCGCCGGCGTTTCTCCTTATAATGTATTTGTAATTTTCTGCCGGAGGACAAGATGAAAAAAACGCTGGCGATTTTCTTTGCCCTGATCCTCTGTCTTTCTGGGGCGGTTTCCGGTTTTGCCGCCGAGGAGAAAAAGGGGTTTTTGTTCCCCTCCAACACCGTGTATCAGATCGATCGGATGCCGGATCGGACGCCGAACACCCTGGAGGCGGAGATCCTTTTTCCGCGCAGCTATTCCGCCGGCGACCGGGGCGGCGTCATGATCGGCAGTTATTCCGCCGAAAACTCGATCAACTTTGAGATCTACAAGTCCGGCAACCCCCGTCTTTACTGGATGGGAGACGATCTCGCAGAGCACGATCTCGTCTTCAACCGGGTCGACGTGCGGACGGGCGAATGGATCCGGCTTGCGCTGGTAAGAGATTTTCAAAACCGGGAAGCGCGGTGCTACCTGAACGGCAAGCTCGCGCAGACGCTTTCCTTTGAGGACGCCACGGACGGAACGATCAAGCTCGGGCATTTCGTGCTCGGCGGCGATATGCGTTCCGCCAATACGAAGTATTTCCGCGGGCGTCTGCGCGCCCTTTCCCTCTGGGAGGAAGCCAGAAAAGAGGAGGATCTTTCCCGCGGGGAGCTCGTTCTCACCGGGAACGAGATGATGTTTTTTGATCTGTCCGACGTGGAGGACCGGGAGCCGAAGATCCTTTCCGACCTGACGGGACACGGGTATGACGCCGTCCATGACAACCTTTGGATCTCCGAGGTCGAGGAGCCGACCGGGTACTCACACTCCTTTGCCGTGATCGGCGATACGCAGATCGTGACGGAAAACTATCCGAAAAACCTGACAAAGATCTACGACTGGATCCTTGCAAACGAGGAAAGCCGGAAGATCAGCTGCGTGATCGGGCTGGGGGACATTACCAACCACAGCACCGAAGCGGAGTGGGAAACGGCGAGGGAATGCGTTTTCAAGCTCAACGGACGGATCCCCTACGTCCTCTGCCGCGGGAATCACGATACCAAAGCCACCTTTACCAAGGCGTTCGGCGTTCCGGCGTACCTCGATCAACTGGGCGGAACGTACAGCGCACTCGGCAACGCCTATCAGCTGATCAGCGCCGGCGGGAACGACTATCTGATCATCACGCTTGACTATGGACCGACCGATTCCGCGCTGACCTGGGCGTCCAGGCTGATCCAAAAGTATTCCGACCGCAAGGTCGTCGTCGCCACGCACGGCTATCTCACCTACGACGAGAGCCATCTGGATTACGACGACCGCTTTACCCCGAACAAGGACAAAACCGGGACCCGCAACAACGGAGAGGAGATCTGGGAAAAGCTCGTTTCGCGGCATGAGCAGATCTTTCTCGTCCTGTGCGGACATATTTCCTCCAACCGTGTCGTAACGGTCCGGAGAACGGGGAAAAACGGCAATCCCGTTACCGAGATTTTGAGCGACGGGCAGGGGGTGGACGCCGCCGTGACGAACGGCGCGGGGCTGATCACCATGCTGTATTTTTCCGAGGACGGGTCTCGCATCGACGTCCGCTATTATTCGACGATCCGGGACCGGTACTATATGAGCCGCAACCAGTACGCGATCTCCCTTTCCGCGGACCCGGAAACGGAGGAAACGGAGCCGGCGGACGCAACGATCCCCGATGAGACGGACGGCGGGCTCTCCTCCGCCGTAACGGAGCCGCCGGAAATCTCCCGCGCCGGAGAGGGGAAGGGGATCTTCCTTCTTGCCGTCGGCGTCTCCTGCGCCGCTGCCGCCGCCGCTTTCGCCGTTTTTCTGATCCGAAAAAAGAAAGCTGAATAAACAAAAAAGGCCGTTTGCCGGCCGGAAAGGAATCTCCATGAAACAGTATCTGCTTCCGGAAACCGGGCAATTCTACAAAGCGAACCTCCATTGTCACACGACCGTTTCGGACGGGAAGCTGACGCCCGAAGAGATCAAGGAGGCGTACAAAGCGCACGGCTATTCCGTCGTGGCTTATACCGACCACGACGTGATGATCCCGCACGACGACCTGAACGACGAGGACTTCCTCGCGCTCCACGCCTACGAGATCGAATGCAGCCAGTGGGACGTACTGCCGACAAAAGCCCGCAAGACCTGCCATCTCTGCCTGATCGCCAAGGATCCCGAAAACCTCACGCAGGTCTGCTGGCACCGCACGAAGTACATGGTCGGAAACGGGGCGGAATACCGCGGCCTTGTCCGCTTCGACGAATCGCTGCCGGATTTCGAGCGGGCGTACACGCCGGAAAAGATCAACGAGATCATCAGAACGGCAAAGGAGCACGGCTTTTTCGTGACCTACAACCACCCCGTCTGGTCGCTTGAAAGTTACCCCGAGTATATGAGTTATGAGGGAATGGACGCGATGGAGATCTGCAACAACTCCTGCGTTGTGTCCGGCTATACCGAGTATAATCCGAAGATCTACGACGAGATGCTCCGCGGCGGGAAGCGGATCTACTGCATCGGCGCGGACGATAATCACAACTCCCGGCCCTTTACCAGCCGCCGCAACCCGTCCTTCGGCGCTTTTACCGTGATCAAAGCGGAAAAGCTCGACTACCGCGCGATCACGGCGGCGCTGCAGAAAGGCGACTGTTACGCCTCCCAGGGCCCGGAGATCCGCGAGCTCTGGTTTGAGGACGGACGGATCTGGGTTTCCTCCTCCAACGCCGATAGGATCATTATGACGACCGGGACGCGCAAGATCCGCCTTGCCGTGCGTGAGAAATATCAGACGCTGAACAAGGCCTCCTTCGACGTTCAGCCGGACGATCTCTACGTCCGGATCACGGTCGAGGATAAAAACGGCAAGCGGGCGGAGAGCCGCGCGTATTTTACCGACGAGCTTGCCTTCTGAACGAAAAAAGATCGCGCCGCCGCGGCGGCGCGATCTTTTTTCGTTCTTATTCTTCGTCGCAGTTTTCCCAGTTGTGGTAAACGTCCTGCACGTCGTCGTTGTCTTCCAGCATCTCGAGAAGCGTCTGCATGTTTTTGAGATCGTCCTCTTTTTCCAGGGTGACGAAAACGGAGGGGACCTTATCGTGGTCGGCGGAGGCGATCTTGTAGCCCGCCGCTTCCAGCGCGTCCCGCACGGTGTAGAGGTCGGCGAACTCGGTGGTGATCTGGAAGGAGCCCTCCTGATACTCCACGTCGCAGGCACCCGCTTCCAGCGCGGTTTCCATCAGCTTGTCCTCGTCGGCAACGTCCTCCTCCGCGATGAGGATCACGCCCTGGTCGGAGAAGAGGTAGGAAACGCAGCCGTTGGTGCCGAGGTTGCCGCCGAACTTGTCAAAATAATGGCGGATCTCCGGGCCGGTGCGGTTTTTGTTGTCCGTTGCGGTGGTCACGATCAGCGCAACGCCGCCGGGGCCGTACCCCTCGTAGGTGATCTCGTCGTAAACGATGCTGTTATCGCCGGAAAACTTTTTCAGGATCCGCTCGATATTGTCGTTCGGGACGTTGTTCGCTTTCGCTTTGGCGATCAGCTCGCGCAGTTTGCCGTTGGAGGCGGGATCGGCGCCGCCCTCGCGGATGGCGATAGACATCTCCTTCCCGATCTTGGTGAAGATCTTCGCGCGCTGCGCGTCGGTCTTCTCCTTTTTGTGCATAATATTTTTCCATTTGCTGTGTCCGGACATAATAATACCTCTCAGATTTTATTCGGCGTTTTCAGGCAGATTAGGTGCAGGGCCGTTCCCAGCACCGTTTTGACGGAACGGACGAGCGCAAGGCGCATCGCTTTTGTCGGAGCGTCCGCCGACAGGATGGGGCAGTCGTGATAAAACCGGTTAAAGGCGGTGCAGAGGTCGAGGATATACCGGGTGATATAGCTCGGCTCGTAGTCCGCGAGCGCCGCGGCGACCGTCTCGCCGAAGCGGGAAAGCGCGCGGGAGAGCTCCAGCTCCGCGGCGCCTGCCGCCGCAAAATCGGGAACGCCGGAGGTGTCCGCCTTTTCCAGGATCGAGCAGCAGCGCGCAAACGAGTACTGGGCGTAGGGGCCGGTGTTGCCGTCGAAGGAGAGCGCCGTTTCCAGGTCGAAGTTGATATCCCGCGTCCGGTTGTTCGAGAGATAGTGGAAGACGACGGCGCCGACGCCCACCTCCTCCGCCACCTTGTCCTTGTCGGGAAGATCGGGCGTTTTTTCTTCGATAATGGCGCGTACCTTTTCGATCGCCATGCGGAAGAGATCCCGCAGGAGAATGACGTTGCCGGTGCGTGTGGCGAGCTTTTCTCCGTTGATGCTGACCGTCCCGTACGGAACGTGCACAAGCTCGTCCGCGGCCCATGGGTAACCCATCAGCTCGAGCACCTTGAACCATTGCTTAAAGTGCAGGGACTGACCGGCGGAGGTCACGTAGACGGCTTTGTCAAAACGGTAGGTGTTTTTGCGGTAGAGAGCGGCGGCGATATCGCGCGCGGGGTAGAGGGAGGAGCCGTCCCGCTTGAGGATCAGGCAGGGGGGCATCCCGTAGTCGTCGAGCCGGACGACCGAGGCGCCGTCGTCGATCTCAAGCAGCCCTGCTCGGCGCATCTCCTCGATCGCGGCGGGCATCTTGTCGGAGTAAAAACTCTCGCCCGCGTAGGAATCGAACTCGATCCCGAGCTGATCGTAGGTAACCTTGTATTCCTTTAAGCTGATTTCGATGAACTTTTTCCAGAGCGCGGTGTCTTCCGGGTCGCCGTGTTCCAGACGGGTGAACTCCGCGCGGGCGGCGTCGTTGAGGGAGGGATCCCGCTCCGCCTCCTCGTGGAACTTCACGTAGAGGGAGACGAGATCGTCCACGGTCGCCCGGTCGATATCAACGGTCCCCCAGCGGCGGAACGCGACGATCATCTTGCCGAACTGCGTGCCCCAGTCGCCGAGATAGTTGATCCCGACGCAGCGGTAGCCGGCAAAGGCGAAAAGCAGCTTGAGAGAGTGGCCGATCACGGTCGTGCCGAGATGGCCGATATGGAAGGGCTTTGCCACGTTCGGGGAGGAGTAGTCGAGGACGACCGTTTTCCCCTCGCCGGTCCGGGGCGAGCCGTAGCGCTCTCCCTCCCGCTCGATATCCGTTACGACGTGGGAGACGAACGCGCCGGGCGAAAGGCGGAAGTTGAGATAGCCCCCGGCGACGGACGTTTCCGCGATATAAGGATCGGAAAAGCCATCGGCAAGGCGAGCGGCGATCGCGGGAGGAGCGGCGCGCAGCGTTTTTGAAAGTTTGAAGCAGGGAAACGCAAGATCGCCCATCGAGGCGTCCGGCGGGTATTCCAGCATCGCCGCGATCTCTTCGCTTGTGACGGCGTCGGTCCCGAACCGGTCGGCGACGGCGCGCGAAAGAGCGGCTACAACGGAGTTTTTAACGGCTTGCATAATCGGTTCCTTTCCAAAAGATCGTTTTATTTTATCATATCGGATTATGTTTTTCAAGAGAGAATTGCAAAAAAAGAGAGGCGGGAGCGGCTGAAAACCGCTTCCGCCTCCGTTTCAGAGCGAGGGCGTGTCGTTCTTTTCTTCCGGCGTTTCCCCGGAGGGGGACGGAACGGGACCCGTGACGTATTCGTCCGGGATCACCGGGGGGTCCCGGAGGGACGGCGGAACCGGGTCGGGATCGGGGAGGGGCGGGTCGCCCGGCGCGGGATCCGGGGTCGGCGGCTCGTCCGGCGGGAAGACCCGCGCGACGAGGACCCGGAGCTTTTTGTCAAAGATCACGATCAGGATAAACGCGGCAAGTCCGATCGCGGTGAAGACGCGCCCCCAGACGATCGCGCGGGAGAGATAGCGCAGCTCCAGCGTGTGTTCGCCCGGCGTTACGTCGAAGGCGAGCAGCGCGTCGAGCGTTTCATACGCCTCGACCCGCTCTCCGTCGAGATAGACGTTCCATCCCTCGTCGTAGGGGATGGAGGTAAAGACCATCGTCTGGTCCTCGCCCGCCGTGATCCTGCCCTTGAAATGCGTTTCCGTGTATTCTTCGATCTGATAACAGCTCTTCTGCAGCGCCGTCATTACCTCTTCAAAGACTTCGTTGTCGATATACCAGAAGTAGGTCTGCCCGCTCATGATATACAGATCGTCTTTTTTGAGCTTCATCTTGACGGTGATCTCGTCGCCCGCGCTGAAGGAGCCGAGATTGACGATCCGGCAGGTCTCGTTGCCGTAGTAGGTGCCGTAGGACCGGCCGTTGAGCGTGAGATCCACCTCGCGCGGATAGAGGGAGGGGAAGTAGCAGTAGACGGTCCCGTCCGTTTCGGCGGTGGTGCCGAGCTCCAGCGTGGCGGAGACCTTGGAGTTGATCGGCGCGTATTTTTTATGCAGGGAAACGAAGGTCGCGTTGAGATTTTCGTAGGAGATCGTGGGCTCCGGCAGCTTTTTGAAGATCCCGATCTCCGTATCGGACCCGAGCATCGCCGTCACGATCGCGTTCATCCGGTCAAAGGGGGTGCGAAGCTCCTTGTAGGGGATCGTTTCTCCGTCGTCCTCATCCTCGCTCGGTTCCGGGTTTGGATTGCTTAAATAGACCGTCTGCAGGTCGGCGTTTACCGCGTAGGCAAGGGAGAGCGCGTAGGCGTTGCGATAGGCGGCGTAGCCGTTTTCCTCGTCGGTGAGATAGGGCTCGCCCCACAGCTCGTCCACCGTGTCGTCATCCGTTTTTGCGATCAGGTATTTCAGCCCGAGCAGCGTGTCGGAGACCGGGGTGCCGCCGAGGTATTTCGACCAGTGGGACTTGGAGGAATAGCCCATCTGCTGCAAAAAGAGGATGGTTGAGGCGTTTAAGGTCGAGGTGGAGTTGGAAAGACCGCGGAAGCCGAGCGCAAGCGGGTCGTTTACCTTGCGGTGCTCGTTTTTCTCCATCCGGTAGAAGGAGGTGTCGGCGTCCTTGACCTCGTCGACGATCGGCTGGATCTTGTCGATGAAATCGTGATAGGAATCGTAGGAGGAGATCACCACGTCCTCGTCGAGAGCCACGAGATTAAGCAGCCCGGCGCTGAACATCTCAAGAGAAACGAGCACGCACATCACGGCGGCGCAGGTCTCCTTCGCCGCGCTGCGGTTGGAAAAGGACAGTCCGATGCAGTAGACCGCGATGAAGGCGAGCGAGAGCCACACGGCGGCAAAATCCGGCATATTCTTCAGATCCAGCTTCTGCATGATCATCACGGCAAGGCCGAGGACGGAGGCGATACCCAAAAAGAGCTTCGGCGCGTATTCGCCCATCTCCTCGTACGCCTTCCGGCCGGAAACGAGGATCACAAAGCAGAGCATAAAGCTGTAGCGGTAGTTGAGCCAGTTGGGAAGCTGGAACCCGTGCCACGCCATATCCACCGGGTTGAAATTGAAGCAGAGGATGAAAAGAATGATCAAAATCGCGGTTCCGACCCGCTCGCGCGCGGAGCGCTTGCGGGAGAGGAAATAAAGCGGCAGGCAGAAAAGAGCGAGGATGCCGCTGTAAACGACGGGCAGCCCCTCCGGGCGGACGGTATCGTAGCTGCCGATGAAGAACTTGCTGAAAAAGTCAAGGAAATCGAAGCGCTGATTGGGCGGGAAGGTGGGATTCTGGAAGGTGTTTTTGCCGAAGGAGAGCGCGTAGACCGCCGGCATCGTGACGATCATCGCGATCGCCAGCGCGATCGCGGAGAAAAGCGCGACCCGCAGAACCGAACGGAAGAAGTGCCAGCGCTCGCCGAGGGGATTGTTTTCCGCCGGGGTGCGGGAGAAATAGGCGTAAACGGAGTAGATGGCGACAAAGAAGCACATCATGTAGCCGATATAGAAATTGCTGAGCACGGCGAGCGCGAAGGAAACGGTGAAGAGCGCGTATTTCCGCTTGGCGATCAGCTCCTCGATCCCGAGTGCGATGAGGGGAAGCAGGAAGACGCAGTCGATCCACATCGTGTTGTGCTGGTAAACGACGCAGTAACCGCACAGGGCGTACATCGTGGAGAACATCACCGTCGCGGCTTTGGACTTCACCTTGGCGGAGCGGTGGAGGTAGTAGCCGAAGGTCAGACCGCAGAGCCCGCACTTGATCACGAACATCGTGTAGAGCGCTTCGAGGATCGCGTGTTTCGGGAAGAGGCAGACGAGAT
>CAMKAU010000077.1 GCA_946410595.1 uncultured Clostridia bacterium | reverse complement strand
CACCTACCTCACGGGGGAGAACACCGTCGTCCCGCTCGACGGGCTGATGGAGGACGCCCGCTACGGGCTCGGCGGGTCGGAGGTGCGTTTTTCCTCGCCGGAGAAGGAGGAGATCGTCGAAAAGTTCCTCGGCGAGTGCTCCTTTGCGGGGCACACCTACGCGCTGCCCTTTATGCGCTCCACCGAGGCGTGCTATATCAACAAGACCTACGTGGAAAAGCTCGGCTACACCCTGCCGGAGACCCTGACCTGGGATTTCGTGTGGGAGGTCTCGGAGGCGGCGGTGAAGAAGGACGGGGAGGGGAACTTCCTTGTCAACGGCCAGAAGGTGATGATCCCCTTTATCTACAAGTCCACCGACAATATGACCATCACCTGGCTCGCGCAGAAAAACGCGCCCTATTCCACCGCCGCCGGGGAGATCGGACTTTTTTCCGGGGAGACGGAGGCGTTCCTTTCGGAGGTCGCGTCGCACACGGCGAGCGGCGCCTTTTCCACCTTCAAAATGTCCGGCTACCCCGCCAACTTCCTCAACGCGGGGCAGTGCATCTTCGCCGTCGACTCGACCGCCGGCTCGACCTGGATGGGGTCGGACGCGCCGCTGGTCGATATCGACCGCTCCAAGCTCGTTTCCTTTGAAACGGCGGTCATGACGGTCCCGCAGGCCGACCCTTCGGAGACAAAGATGATCTCCCAGGGGCCGTCCGTCTGCCTGTTCGGCAAGGAGGACGCGCAGGAGGTGCTCGCCTCCTGGCTCTTTTTGCAGTACCTGCTCACAAACGACGTGCAGATCGCGTATTCTCAGACGGAGGGGTACCTCCCCGTCACGGAAAAGGCGCTCGCCGATCCGGCGTACCGGGACTATCTCTCCCGCGCGGGGGAGGACAACGCCCTCCACTATCCCGTCAAGATCGCGGCGGTCCGCCTTTTGATGGAGAATGTCGACCGCACCTTCGTCACCCCGGTCTTCAACGGCTCCGCCTCTCTGCGCAGCGCGGCGGGGTATCTGGTTGAAAACGTCGTCAAATCCACCCGCCGCAAAGAGACGGCGGACGCAGCGTATATGGAAAAGCTCTACCGGGAAACGGCGTCGCTCTACCGGCTCGATCAGCTCGGCGGCGGCGCCGCCGGCGGGGAGCTCGGCCCTCTGCCGCGGGAATCGGTGATCTTTCTCTCCCTGCTCGGGATCGCCTGGGTCGGGATCGCGGCGGCCTTCTTCACCGGCAGGATCCGAAAAAAACGACGCGCCCGTACAAAAAACTGAAAAGGCATTGAAAAAGCAAAACGGGCGTGATATAATATAGGGCAATGTTCTGAAAGAAAAGGAGAAAAAAGAAATGAAAAGAACATGGTTGCTTATTCTGGCTTTCGTTCTCGCTTTGACAGCGATGACTGCCTGCGCCGAAAAGGACCCCGCGCCCGCCGATACCACGGCGGGGATCGTTGAGACCGCCCCCGAGACGACGGACGAGACCGCGGCCGTTGCCGACCCCGTTATGTCCTACGCCGAATACGTAGCCGCCGCCGTTGACAGCAAGGTCACCGTCGACACCTACGTTCAGGCAAAGCAGGGCTGGTGGGAGGACAACGGCGTCGGCCAGGCCTCCTTCTACACCCAGAGCGAGGACGGCGCGTACTTCCTTTACAATATGAAGTGCTCCAAAGAGGACTACGACAAGCTCACGCCCGGCGCCCACATCACCGTGACCGGCTTCAAATCCGTCTGGTCCGGCGAGGTGGAGATCACCGACGCGACCTACGTCCTCGATACGGAAAAGACCTGGACCGCCGCCGCCAAGGACGTGACCGCTCTGCTCGGCAAGGACGAGCTGATCGACGATCAAAACAAGTTCGTCGCCTTCAAGGGTATGACCGTGGAGAAAGCGAACGACGACGGCGCTGCCTTCCTTTATAAGTGGGACGGCTCCGGCAAACAGGGCGACGACCTCTATTTCAAGGTTTCCGTGAACGGCGCGACCTACACCTTCACCGTGGAGTCCTACCTCTGCGGCAAGGATACCGACGTTTATAAGGCGGTCGAAGCGCTCAAGGTCGGCGATAAGATCGATATGGAGGGCTTCCTCTACTGGTACGAGGGCGTCAACCCCCACATCACCTCCGTTACCGCCGCGAAGTAAAAAACCGCAAACGAAAAGGACTGCCGTTCGGCAGTCCTTTTTCTCTTGCCTTTTCCGGCAAAAAAAGGTAAAATAAAAGTGATAGGACAAAAAAGGAAAGGAGCGCGCTATGGCAAGGATCCTGCTGATCGAGGACGACGAGAGTATCGTTTCCTCTCTCTCCGCGTTTCTCGCGGCGGAGGGGTTTGAGACGGAGCGCGCGGACGGCAGGCGCGCGGCGCTCCGGCTGCTCGGGGAGGAGACCTTCGATCTTGTCCTGCTCGACGTGCTGCTGCGGGACGGGGACGGGTTTTCCCTCTGCCGCGAGATCCGGGAGCGGTATCTCCTGCCCGTGATCTTCCTGACTGCTTCCGGCGACGAGGGCAGCACCGTCAGCGGGCTGGAGCTCGGCGCGGAGGACTACGTGGCAAAGCCCTTCCGTCCGCGGGAGCTGCTCTCGCGGATCCGCGGCGTTCTCCGCCGCTGCGGGAAGGAGAACCGGGTGATCGCGCTGGGACGGATCTTTGTGGATACCGACCGCGGCGCCGCGACAAAGGACGGCGAGCCGCTGCCGCTTTCCGCGCTCGAATACCGGATCCTGCTCACCTTTGCCCAAAACAAGGGCAAGCTCCTCTCCCGGGAGCGCCTGCTTGACGAGATCTGGGACGCGGCGGGAGATTTTGTCAACGACAACACTCTCACCGTCTATATCAAACGCCTGCGGGAGAAGATCGAGGACGATCCCGCCTCGCCCTCGATCATCAAAACGGTGCGGGGACTCGGGTATCGGGTGGATTGAGATGAAATGGCTGAAAAATCCGGAGCTGCGTCTGCCGCTTTTCCTCTTTCTTGCCGCAAGCGCCCTCTTTGCCGCGCTCGGTTTTGGGATCGATCCGCGCGCGGGGCTGTTGGTCCTGGCGACCGCCGCGGCGGCCTTTGCCGTTTTTGCGGTCGCAACGGCGCGGCGGTATCGGGCGATCGCCCTTCTCTCCGAGGAGCTTGACCGGATCCTCCATGGGAGCGACCGTCTGCTCCTTGCCGAGGAGGAAGGGGAGCTGGCGATCCTGAAAAGCGAGATCCGCAAGATGACGGTGCGCCTCTCGGAACAGGCGGACGCCCTGATCGCCGACCGGAGGCGCCTCAGCGACGCGCTTGCGGACATCTCCCATCAGCTCCGTACCCCGCTTACCTCGCTCGGCGTAACGGTCTCCCTGCTTTCAAAGGAGAACCTTACGCGAAAAGAGCAGACGGAGCTGCTCCGCTCGCTCAAGCGTTCGCTCAACCGGATCGATTGGCTGATCGACGCGCTCCTCAAGCTCTCCCGTATCGACGCGGGGACCGCGGTCTTCCGGCGGGAGAGCGTTTCGGTTGCCGGGCTGGCAGCCAGGGCCGCCGAGCCGCTTCTGCTTCTTGCGGAGGCAAGAGGACAGCGGCTGATTATCTCGGTCGGGGAGGAGCGCTTCACAGGCGATCCCTTCTGGAGCGCGGAGGCGCTCGGCAACCTGCTCAAAAACTGCGTTGAGCATACGCCGGAGGGCGGGGAGATCCGCCTGATCGCCTCGGAAAATCCGCTTTATACCGAGATCATCGTGCGCGACAGCGGAGAGGGCTTTTCCCCCGAGGATTTGCCCCGGCTCTTTGAACGCTTTTACCGGGGGCAAAACGCCTCCCCCGACAGCGTGGGCATCGGGCTTGCTCTTGCGCGGGAGATCGCCGCGGCGCAGAACGGCACCCTTACGGCGAAAAACGCCGAGACCGGCGGCGCGGAGTTCACCCTCCGGTTTTACAAAAGCGTTATCTGACAACCCGGCGACAAATTTTCAAAAAGTCACCGGGATGTCATTTTTCTTTGTTATACTGAAGGGGAAAAAGCAAAAGGAGGGTTTTAGATGGAAATTCTGAAGGTGGAAAACCTTACCAAAATCTACGGCTCGGGGGAAAACGAGGTCCGCGCGCTGGACGGCGTCTCTTTCTCGGTGGAGAAGGGGGAGTTCCTCGCCATTATTGGGCCGTCCGGCTCCGGTAAATCAACGCTGCTGCACATTCTCGGCGGCGTGGACCGCCCCACCTCCGGCAAGGTCTGGATGGACGGACAGGACGTGTACGCGCAGGACGAGGAGCAGCTTGCGGTGTTCCGGCGCCGGCAGGTCGGGCTGATCTACCAGTTCTATAATCTGATCCCGGTGCTGAACGTTGTGGAAAACCTGACGCTTCCCGTCCTGATGGACGGCAGGAAGGTAAACGGGGAGCGGCTTGACGAGCTGCTCACGACCCTCTCTCTCACCGACCGGAAAAACAACCTGCCGAATCAGCTTTCCGGCGGTCAGCAGCAGCGCGTTTCCATCGGGCGCGCGCTGATGAACGCGCCGGCGGTCGTCCTGGCGGACGAGCCGACGGGCAACCTCGATTCCAAAACCAGCCAGGAGATCGTTGAGCTCTTAAAACTCTCGAACCGCAAATACGCCCAAACGCTGATCGTCATCACCCACGACGAGTCGATCGCGCTGCAGGCGGACCGCGTTATCGCCGTGGAGGACGGGCGCATCGTGCGCGACGAGCGCCTGCGGGGGGAACGGAAATGAACGTCTTTTTCCGTTATACCGCCCGCACGCTGAAAAAGAACCGTTCCCGCACGATCGTTACGATCATCGGCATCGTTCTCTCCATGTCGATGTTTACCGCGGTGTTCGAGTCGATCTTCAGTATGCAGGATTTTCTGATCCGCTGCGAGGAAAAACAGAGCGGATCCTACGCCGCGTTCTACCCGTTTCTCAGCGGGGAGGAGATGCGGCAGGTCGGGGAGACGAAAGAGGTAAAGGAGGTCGCCTCCTGGTCGCAGGTCGGCTGGGCGGAGGTCGACGTTGAGACAATCGGATACAAACCCTATCTTTTGATCAAAAGCATCTCCGACAATTTTACCGATCTTGTCGCCGTCCGCCTGCGGGAGGGCAGGATGCCGCAAACAGAGGAGGAGATCCTTCTCCCCGCCCATCTGCTTTCAAACGGAGGGACGTATCGGGTCGGCGAGCGGATCACGCTCGCGGTCGGCCGCCGCGTCGGGGAGGGGACCGTTCTCTCCGAGCGCGTCGCTTACGGCGACGGCGGAGAGGAGCGGATCGAGGGGACGGAAGAGCGGGTTTATACCGTCGTCGGGATCTGCGAGCGCCTTGCCGCGCCCGCGGAGCCCTACGGCAGCGCCGGCTATACGGCGCTTACCGTCGGTACCGCGGGAGAGCCGTACGGCGTCTTCTTCTCTCTTAAGGATACCGGATCCTTCTATTCCTTTATCCAGAAGAACGCCGTTTCCGAGGAGTGGTACGAGCACGGCGATCTGGTTCGTCTCTACGGCGCTTTGCGGGAGAGCAGCCTTGCTTCCGTTTTGTACGGTTTTGCGGCGGTCCTGACGCTGCTGATCGTCTTCGGCTCGGTTTCCCTGATCTATAATTCCTTTTCGATCTCTGTCAGCGAGAGGACAAGGCAGTTCGGGATCCTCAAGTCGGTCGGCGCCACGAAAAAGCAGATCCTTTCCTCCGTTCTTTGGGAGGCGCTCCTGCTCGGCGGCGCGGGGATCCCCGTCGGGATGCTCTGCGGCTGCGGCGGTCTTTCCCTTACCTTCTTCTTTTTGCGGGGCGCCTTCAACCGCTTCACCGGCGCCCGGGACGTGGTGATCCGTCTGGTCCCGAGCGCGCCGGCGCTGATCGGCGCTGCCGCGGTCTGCCTTGTGACCGTGCTGATCTCCGCCTGGATCCCCGCGCGCCGCGCGATCCGCGTTTCCCCCGTCGACGCGATCCGCCAGACCCGGGACGTAAAGATCCGGCCGGGCAGCGTCCGCACCTCTCCTCTGACGGGAAAGCTGTTCGGCTTTGAAGGGATGATGGCGGCGAAAAACTTCAAGCGGAACCGCAAGCGTTACCGTTCGACCGTTCTTTCGCTCTTTCTCAGCGTCACGCTCTTTATCTCCGCCTCCTCCTTCTGCTCTTATCTCACCCGCTCGGTGGAGACGACCGTCTCAGGCGACGTGAACGCCGACGTCGCCGTCAGCGCCCGGATCAGATCCGGCGAGGAGGAGAGCGTATACCGCCTTCTCTCCGGCTGCGTCGGCGTCCTCTCCGGCTCTTATTACGCCCAAGCGGGAGACCAACTCGTTTTTCCCTCCGCGCTTCTCACAAAAAAAGCCCTGGAAAAGCAGCGGGCGGAGCAGGCGGGAGGAGCGCTTTCTTTCGGCGAAAGCACGTATTTCCCCGTTTATTATCTGGATGACGACAGTTTTCGCGCTCTTTGCCTGAAAAACGGCGCCGATCCCGACCCCTTTTTCGAGGGGGAGGAGGCGCTCGCCCTGGTCTTCAACCGGGGGGTCGACGTCCTTCTCGGCTCGGGCGGCAGGGAATGGACGCCGTACGAATTTTTCCGGGAAGGGGTCCTGCCCGCCTCGGGAACCATCCTCCGGCTGAAGGAAATGAGAGGGTATATTCCCATGATGTTTTCGGACGATCCGGAACACTATTATTTCTTTACAGAGGAAGATTATGTCAACGGAAAAGACGGGAAAGGCTCCTCGCCGGACCGCTCCAAGGCGATCGTTCTGATAGCGGAGGAGGCGGTGGAGCGGATCCCCGTTACCGTCGCAGCGACTCTGAAAAACCCGCCTTTCGGCTCGGACTCGACCCGCGCGAGTCTGATCTTCCCCTATTCCCGCTACGCCGGGGCGGGGGAGGACCGCGATACGGTGGATCTCTCCTTCTTCTTTGCCTCCGGGGATCACTCAAAGACGGCGCAGGAGATGAAACGCCTGCAGGAAACGCTCACCGATACGCATCTTGAGATCTATGATATCGCGGAGGACCGGGAGACCCAGCGGATGCTTGTCACGGTCATCAACGTCTTTTCCTACGGATTTATCACGCTGATCTCCCTGATCGCCGTTGCCAACGTCTTCAATACCATTTCCACCAGCATCCTCCTGCGGCGGCGCGAGTTTGCGATGCTCCGCTCGATCGGGCTTTCCCGCCGCCGGTTCATGCGGATGATGAACTACGAGTGCGTCATCTACGGCGCAAAGGGACTGCTCTTCGGTCTGCCCGCCGCGTTTTGTGTGACCTATGCGCTGTGGAAGATCACAAGCAGCGCCTTTGAGTTTCGCTTCTACGTTCCGTGGTACAGCGTCGCCATCGCCGTCGGGAGCGTGTTTGCCGTCGTGTTTGCCACGATGCTTTACGCCGCCGGCAGGATCCGGCGCGACAATCCCGTCGACGCCCTGCGCAACGAAAACCTGTAAAAAAAGAAAAACGCTTTCCGCGGAAAGCGTTTTTTCTTTCGGTCAGGCAAGGCCCGGGTGGATCGGCTTGCCCTCTTTGCGTTTGTGATGGAAGTAAAGCTCCTCGGTCGCCAGCGCCATCTTCGTCACCGAAAAGGCGCAGTCGTGCGGGTAGATATACCAGGTGTCCTCCAGCGTGTTGAGGTCCACGCAGTCGCCGTGACGGCCGAGATAGTTATATTCGATGTGGCAGGAGTAGAGGGAGGGAACGGGCTTGACCATCTCAAAGGGATCGCCGTCTACGTCGGTCCCCCGCACGGTAAAGCCGTTTTGGTCGTGGATCATCACGCCCTCGCCGAGACGGATGAAGCGGTCGGCGTTCGGCAGGGTGTCCACCGTCACCGGCATCTCGCCGGTCGAATAGCGCCCTTCCTCCACCTCGCGGCGGACGTTCTGCCGCTGCCATTCGTACCAGTCCGGGATATGGGAAAACTCCGTCTTGCCCGCGTCGGCGGAGAGGGAGCCGTCCTCCCGCATCGTCCAGCTCTTGCCGCAATGGCGGCAGAAGATCTTTTCGCCCTCGGTGTCCGTTTCGTATTCGGCGCCGCAGGCGGGACACTGGTAGAGGACCTTGTGCAGCCCTTCGGCGCGTTTTTGGTAGGGGGTCAGGATCCCCCGTTCCTTCTGCCAGGCAAAGTCGTCGTACCGGAACGCCTCCACCAGCCGCCGGTTGATCTCGTCGGGGTCGGCCTTTTTGATCTCCTCGGCGGTGTAAAGCAGCGTCATCTCCGCCTCGGTCGGCTTCACGCCGCGGTCGCGCAGATTCCAGAAGGGGGAGTTGACGTGGTGCCCGTGGCAGATCAGGGTCACGACCGGGATGCCGAGCAAACGGCAAAAACCGCCGAGCGATTCGGGGAGCACCGCGGTCGTCCCGCAGAGGGAATAGCGCGCCTCCGGGTAGATCACGATCACGTTGCCCGCCTTGGCGGCGCGGATCAGCTTAAAAATGAGGGAAACGTCGTTGGTAAACTTCCGCTTGCAGACGCAGCCGACGTTCCGCAGCAGTTTTTCCCGCCCGATGAAGCCGTCGATCGCCACAACGTAGTTGGCGCGGTGCGGGAAGATCGCCGCCGTCGCGACCTTGAAGTCGAGGAAGGCGTTGTGGTTGCAGAGGAGAAGGTAGGGGGGCTTCAGCCCCTCCACGCCGGTTTTTTTGATGATCGCCCGGTGCTTTTTCACGTCCGGGAAACTGAGCAGCCAGGTGATCGGCCGCAGATACCATTTGGTGCTGACCGGCTTTTTCGCCATGTCAAAGCGTTCGAATTCGGTTTTCACAATAGCCCCCTTGCCGAGTGGTTTTTTTACGGGATCGGTGAGATCCGGCGGGAGAAACGCCTCGCGCGGGAGCGCGGGGCGCGGATTTTTGCCGTTTCCACTATAGCATATCCCGGCGGCAAACGCAAGAGGGCGGCGGCGTTTTTTCGCTTTTTCCTTCTTTCTTTCGCCGAAAAACTCTTGACAATCCGGGGGGGCGTATGGTATCATAAGGGAGCCAATAGGCGGGTGTAGTTCAATGGCAGAATTCCAGCCTTCCAAGCTGGCCGTGCGGGTCCGATTCCCGTCACCCGCTCCA
>CAMKAU010000076.1 GCA_946410595.1 uncultured Clostridia bacterium | reverse complement strand
AACTCGCCGGCAAACGGCTCCGCCTGATAGGTATCGCCCATATAGAAGCCGTCGAGCGTGATCCCGTCGGTGTAGTCCCGGTCGGCGGTGAAGGCGAGGGCGTTGGCGCGCCACGGCGCGCCCAGATCGTCCTCCGATTTGGTATCGCCGAAGGCGAGAAGGACGCTGTCTCCGCAGTCGATCATATAGCCGCCGCCCACGCGCGCGATATCGTAATTGGAGAGCGTGCGGTTGGGCGAATACTCGCCGGTGAGGAGGGAGATGAGGCGGACGCTCTTTACCCGGTCAAGCGCGTAGACGGGATCCGTCAGCCGCATTTTGGAGGCGGTCTGTTTTGCCGCCAGATTCCCCCCGGCAAGCAGGGTGTTGACTTTGGAAAGGTTGGCCTTTGCGTCCGTTCCGAGCGCACTTTGCTGCGCGGCGGTCAGGGGCTCGGTCACGGTCCGGGAATCTGCCGGGGTGCCGGTGTAGAAGATCCCGTTCTCCGTGAGCGCGGGCGCCTGCACGGCGGCGCAGGCGGCGTCGCTCTTTTGATAATAGGCGTTCGTAAAGCCGCTTCCCTTCGTGACCGAAACGGAGCTGCCGAGGATCAGGCGGCTGCCCGACTCGCCGACGGCCTCCGTGCCGGAGGGGAAGGATCCGCCCGCCACGCAGAGGAGCGTCTGCGCGGAGGAGGAAAGGGTGATCTTATCGTTGTTGTTGGCCGGCTGGCAGACGCCGAGCGTGACGGAGTGGAAGGTGCCGCCGGTGATCTTCAGGGTGACGCTGCCGGTGACGGAAACGGGATAATTGTTTGTGTTGGTCCCGGTACGGGAGAAGAGCCAGACCGGGCCCTCGAAGGTTCCGCCGCTGATCTCCATATAGACCGTGCCGGCCACGCCGTTCATGCCGGAGGCGGTGTTGACGTTCGCGCCGGAGGCGGCGGTGAAATGCCCGCCCTCGACGAACACCTCGAAGGTGACGCCCTCCTCCACGGCGCCGAAGACGGACGCCGGCTTCGGACGGAAGTTGCCGCCCCGGATATACTGCCAGGTGCCGCCCTTGACCCGAACGGCGGCGTCCTTGTGGCAGCTTGTCTGATAGGTGTAGAGATAGGCGCTGCTGTTCCCGGCGAAGCAGCCGCAGATCAGCGCGATATCGGTCGTGACGCCGGACGCGCGGACGCAGTCCACGTCCGCCCCGACGGTCACGTTGTGATACCCGAAGCAGAAGAGGAGGTTGCTTGCGCCCGAGACGATCCGGAGCCCGTCGAGGGTATAGTCCCCGTCAAAGAAGGCGTTGGCGCGGAAGGTGAGCGAGGCGCCCGCCGACGCGCGGTAGTCGACCTCGTCCCAGACCGAGGTCAGCGTGACCGGCGCCTCGGCGGAGGGGAAAGTATATTCCGCGTCAAAGGTAAGCGGGCCGCAGACGACGACCGTGCCGCCGGTGCGCTTGGTTTTGCCGAGGCCGTCGGCAAGGGTGGCGGCGTTCGCCGGAGAGGAGCCGTCTTTACTCCCGGCGCCGTTTTCGGTGACGAAAACGACCGTCGCCTCATCCCCGCGCACGACGGAGAAGTAGCGCTCCGCCGTATCGCCGTAGCGGGAGAGGGTACGCGCCAGCGCGCGCATATTCTCCGCCTCTTCGGAGTTGTTCGTTTCCGGGTACGCTTTCATCACGGAGTAGGCGTAGGTCAGCGCGGAGCAGACCACCCGGTAATCGCCGAAGCGGACGGTGTGCGGCGCGCCGAGCTCCTTTGCCGCGATATGCGGGATATCCACGAAAAACTCGTTTTCGATCCCTTTTGTCTTCACGTCGACGGACGCTCCGTCCACCGTAACGGTGAAGGAGGGCGTCTGTTCGCAGGTGAAGTAGATGCGCAGGGTGGTTTCGTTCTGCAAAAGAAGGGTCGCGCCGGTGAGGGCAAATCCCTCCGGCATCACGCCGCTTCTTGTGATGCGGTGGCCGGAGAGGGTGTCCGCCGTGATCGCGGAAAGGTCCTCCGCGATAGCGGGAGGGGTCTGGCTGTAGCCGAACAGCCGGTCCGCGGCGGCGCCGTAGTCGGCGAGCGCGGCGGCCAGATTTTTCATCTGCGTCCCTTCCCCGCTCCCTTCGACCGCCGTGAGATAATCGCCGACGCTGTAAGCATAGGAATCAGAGGCGATCGGGGTGTGACCCTCGTCGTTGAGGAAGAGATCGACCGGCTCGCCCGCGCCGTTAAAGAAGCGGATGGTGATATCCTCCCGCGTCTGCTTGGCGAAGACGGGGTAGGAGAAGACGCGGCGGCCGTTTTTCACCGTCGCCCCGCTGACAAAGATCTTCTTTGCGCCGTTCGGCCCGCTAAAGAGCGCGTAGGCGCCGGCGTCCTCGGCAAGCGCGTCCGAAAGGACGGTGTAGAAGTTGACGCCGACCGCGTCGGCAAGCGAGAGACTGGCGGAGTCAAGGTAGGCCCGCTGGACAAATCCGCAGCGGATCTCGGCGGAGGTCAGGGGTTCGTTGTTCGTTCCGATGGAAATATTCTGCCACTGCGCCTCGGTGCCGGCGTAATAGACCGTTGTAAGAGAAGAGCAGCCGTAGAAAGCGTACGACCCGATGCTCGTCACGCTGTCGGGGATCGTGACGGAGGTGAGGGAGGAGCAGTCGCGGAAAGCATAGTTTCCGATACTCGTCACACCGTCTTCGATCTCCACAGAGAAAAGCCCGATTTCATCATACTCTATCCATGGGGCGTAGGTCGAAAGATAGTCCCCCATCGCGCCGCTGCCGAAGATCCGCAGCGTGCCGGTTGCTTCGTAATACTCCCAGTTGACGTTCTCCCCGCAGGAGCCGCTCGCGGTTACGCTGTTGGAATCGGACGCGGTCCCGAAGAGCACTTTGCCGTTTTCGTTTGCGATAACGCCTTCAAAGCCCTCGAAGATCTCCGGCGTGACCTGGGAGAGAAGCGAATTTTTCAGAATGATGGTACCCTCGCCGGTATAGACGGAAAAACCGAGCGTATCAAGGAAGACCACGGCGCCTTCTTCCACGTCAAGACCGCCGTTCGGGAGGTCGAGAGTCACCTGCTTTTTGCTGAAGGTGTACGTCCCCTCGCGATGCGCAAACTGCACGCCGGAGCCGATCACGACCGTGGAGCCGGCCGTCGCGCGGATGGTGTTCGGGGTGTCCATCGTGGCGCCCAGGTTGTTGTGCGCGCGGTTGAAGAGACACACGTCGTCGAGGATCACGCTGCCCGCGAGGAGCAGATAGTCGGTTTTGTCGTAGTTGGCGGGGGCAAAGCTGTTGTTGCCGAGCAGGATCCCCGTCTCGGATCCGTCTGTCGCGGTGCTGATATAGTTCGTTTCGCCGTCCCGCGCGGTAAGGAGGATCGTTCCGTTCGTACCGTCGACCGTGTTGCGAACCGCGCTGCCGGTCGTGGAGTTGATAAACTTGAAGGAATAAAACCCTTTCCCGGTGACGACGATGGTACCGCCGTTCGGCAGAGCCGAGCTGGCGTAGCCGAACTCCGCAACGTCCTTCGGAGCGGAGCCGTTGGTGGTGCCGTACGCGAGATAGGTCTTAGCCGTTGTGTTCTCCAGCGTCGGACGGGCGGGAACCGAGATATCAGCCGGCTCCGCCGCCGCGGCCGGTACGGCGGGCAGCAGCGCCTGCGCGTTCATCGTAAAGAGCATGATCACGCAGAGGAGGATGCCGGTCAGCTTCCGGAACGTCGTTTGTTTCATGTTTGTTTCTCCTGTTGCAGATTCCTGTCGGTTTTCAGGGGTCGCGGGGAAAGACCTGCTTTCCCTTTCACTTAAATTATCTATTATATAAACTTTCCCGGCGTTTGTCACGGAAAAGCGGTTCGCGCCGGGCGGCCGGGCCGCTCCCTTACGCGCCGCTGCCGCCGTCCGGCGGGGCGGGCGGAGGGCTTTTCTTTTCTTTTTTGGCGAGCAGATGGACGTCAAAAACGATCATCGCCGCCGCCGCGCAGAGAAGCAGGGTAAAAACGAGGGGGAAGGGGTCCCTCTCCGATCCGCTTTCTCCCGGCTCCGCCGCGGGGGCGGTCTCCGCCGGTTCCGACGGTTCCGGGGCTTCCGGCGCTTCGCTCTCGGGCGGCGCCGTTTCCTCCGCGATCACCGGCTCCGGGGCGGCGGAGCGCTTCTCCCCCGGCATCCGCACCGAGAAATAGACCGTTTTGCGGCTGTTTTTCGCCGCGTTGCGGTAAAAGGCGATCACGTTGATCCCCGCCTCGAACGTCTCCGCCGGAACGGTGACGCTGACCTTGCCTTTCGGGTCGGTCACCTTGTCCGAAAAGAGGACCGCGCCGTTGACGAGGACGGTGAGATCGTCCCCCCGCTTCAGGGTCGTTTCCACGGTCACGTCCTGGAACTCCTGGGAGATCCCGTCCGCCGCGTAGGGCTTTTCCGAGGGAGCGGACAGGGTGAGCGCGCTGTTTGTCCCCCTTGCCGTCAGGGTAAAGGAGGGGTCCGTGAGATACTTTTGCGACTCGCCGTCCGGGATGGTATCCTCAATGCCCGGATCGCGCAGGCCGAGCTGCGCGTCGAGCCACCGTATCCTTGCCGTGAGGAACCGCCCGAGGTCGGTCGCCTCGTAGGAAAACGTCCGGCCCGCGGCGCGGGAGACGAAAAGCTCCTCGTAGGGGTCGCCCGCGAACTTGGCGTATTCCAGCTCCTCGGTCGGGGCGAGGATCTCCTTCCACTCGTCGATCTCCGGCAAAATCGCCTCCGCCTCCTCCCGGATCTCCGGCCAGCGCTCGCGCACCAGCGCGACAAACCACGGATCCCGGTAGAGCTGCTGATACCAGCGGTTGTTTTTCACGGCGGAGCTGTTGTTCCAGACGGTGTAGGTACGGGATTTTTTCAGAAAGAGGTTGCCGTTGGAATGGTCAAAATCCCAGACAGGGCCGAAGACGAGCTTCCCCGCCCGGTTGATATACATATAAAACGAGCGGTTGCCGAGCTCGCGGTTCATCATCACCATATAAACGAGGAAGTAGTCGACCGCGCTGCTGGCGTCGAGGTATTCGCTGTAATGCTTTCCTTTGCCGTTGCAGAAGGTCGGGGAGAAAAGCGCCTCCTCAAACTCCGAGAAAAAGCCGGTCAGGCAGAGGTAGAGCCGGTTGTTCGTTTTGATCGACTGCAGGTTTTTCACCTTGATCGGGATGCCGTGCGGCGTTTTGAAATAGCTCGGCTCGTTTGCGTCCGAGTCGTACTCCAGAAGATACCCGGTGTAGGGGTCGTACGGCGAAAGGTCGATATAATCGGCGATCCGGTAGCCGCCGGCCGTCCCGCCGGTGACCCAGGAGGCGTTTGCGTTGAGCCCGTCCTCGAGCTTCTGCCGTTTTTCCTCGTCGAAGCCGTGCGCCAGCGCGACGGCGGCGGCCGCCTCCTCCGCCAGATCCTCCCAGTCGATCACCTCGCCTTCAAAAAGATCCTCGTTGATCTTCTGGCAGATCTGGTAAACGCCCATATATTCGCCGTTGAGGACGAGGTTGACAAAGGTCGATTTGGAGTAGATCATCCCGATCCTGCCGGAAAAATCGTACGCCGTTTTGTTGCGGAGGGAGGTGCGGTCGTAATAATTGGCAAGGAAGGTCCAGGTCTTGCTTTTCCCCAGACCGAAGAGGTCCGCTTTTTTATCGAGGCGGACGGTGTAGGGCGCTTTGCGCGTCCGCGACGCGCCCTTCGGGGTGTTCGCTTTCCCGTCGGCGTAGCCCCTGTTCCAGGAATAGTTGCCCCGGCCCTTGATCTGGATCCCGGCGCCGGAAAAGGAGGTGTAGGCGTTCTGATACGCGGCGTCCTTTTCCGCGAGGACGACGCGCATGGTGGCTTCCTTATAGTCGATGCGGGTCCTGACGTAATCGCCGTCCGCGGTGTCGATCATCACGACGGAAAGACCGAGCGAGGTAAGCTCCCCCACGCTCGTATGGAAGGCGGTATTCCCGCCGCCCCCGACCTCCTCGTACGCCGAAAGGGGGAAGGCGGGCGCAGAGAGAAAGAGCGCGGCGGACGCGAGAAAAAGCGAGATCAGCCGGAGCGCGTGTCGTTTCATCGTTCTCTTTTCCCCGTTTCTGTACGATTTTCCGGACGGAGGGAAGCGGTCAGTTCTTTTTCCGGCGGAGCCGGCGGACGCTCCGGATGACGAGCGCCGCGGCGGCGGCCGGCAAAAGGAAGGCCGCGGCAAAGAGAATCGCGCGGGAGCGGTCCGCCGCCGGCGTTTCTTCGCGTTTTTCCGTTTCCGGGGCTTCGGTTTCCGGCGCCGCGGTCTCCGGCGCCGCCGTTTCTCCGGCGGGCGCGGTTTCGGCGGGGTGTTTCTCCCCCGGCATCTGCACCGAGAAATAGACCGACTTGGTGTTGTTCGGTCCCGCGTTGCGGAAGAAGGTGATCACGTTGACGCCGCTGACAAACTCGTCCGCGGGGACGGTAACGCTGACCTTCCCCTTCGCGTCTGTCACCTTGCCCGTGAAGAGGACCGTTCCGTTTAAGAGGACCGTCAGATCGTCTCCCTTTTTGAGCGTCGTTTGCACGGTAACGTCCTGGAACTCCGCGGAGATCCCGTCCGCGGCGGGATAGGGTTTTTGTTTCGACGACGCGAGGGTGAGCGGGCCGCTTACCCCTTTTGCCGTCAGCTTGAAGGAGGTGTCCGCCACGTAGCGGCCCCTGTCCTTTGCGTTGTTATCCTCCAGCCCCGGATCGCGCAGGCCGAGCTGCGAGTCGATCCACTTGATCCTTGTCTCCATGATCTCTTTAAGGTCGGTCGCCTCATTGAGGAACGTCCGTCCCTCCGTGTTTTTAACAAATTTCGTTTCGTAAGGGTCGCCCGCAAACTTGGCGTATTCCAGCGTCTCGCTCGGGGCGAGGATCTTTGTCCAGCGCTCGATCTCCGGCACGATCTCCGAGATCGGCCCCCGGATCTCCTCCCAGCGCTCGCGCACCAGCGCGGCGAACCACGGGTCGCGGTAAAGCTGGTGATACCAGCGGTTGTTCCCGCAGGCCAGACTGTCGTTCCAGACGGTGAAGTTGCGGGACTTTTTCAGAAAGCGGTTCCCCGCCGTCCGGTCAAAATCCCAGACGGGACCGAACACGAGATTCCCTTCCTGATTGAGGTACATATAGTTCGAGTTGTTGCCGAGCTCGAAGTTCATCATCACGACGAAAACGAGATAGTAGTTGACGACGCTGTCGATCTCGAGATATTCGCTGTAATGCTTGCCCTTGCTGTTGCAGAAGGTCGGGGAGAAAAGCGCCTCCTCAAAGTCCGCGAGAAAACTGTGGAGATGCTTGTAGAGGTCGTCGTTCGTCTTGATCGAGTCGAGATTTCTCACCTTGAAGGCGGTCTTGTGCGCCGTCCGGAAAAAGCTCCGGTCATTGGTGAACTGATCGTATTCCAGCAGATAGCCGACGTAAGGATCGTAGCGCGAGAGGTCGATATAGTCGGCGATCTTGTATCCGCCGGTCGTCCCGCCCGTGATCCATTTCGCGTTCGAGTTGAGATCGTCCTCCAGCTTCTGCCGCTTTTCTTCGTCAAGGCCGCGCGCCAGCGCGACCGCCGACGACGCTTCCTTTGCCACGTCCTTCCAGTCGGTCACCGCGTCGCCGATCAGGTTTTCGTTGATCTTCTGGCAGACGAGGTAGACGCCCATATACTCGCCGTTGAGGACAAGGTTGACGAAGGTGGATTTCGAGTAGACCATCCCGATCTTGCCGGCAAGATCGTAGGCGATCTTGTTGCAGAGCGCCGTCCGGTCCTCGTAATTGGCAAGAAACGTCCACATCCTGCTTTTCCCGAGTCCGAAGAGATCCGCCTTTTCGTCGAGCCGGACGGTGTAGGGGACCTTCCTTGTCTGATACGCCCCTGCGCTGGTACCGGTATTTCCGTCCGGGTAGCCCTTGTTCCAGGTGGAATTGCCCCGGCCCTTGATCCGGATCCCGCCGCCGGAAAAGGAGGTGTAGGCGTTCTGATACGCGGCGTCCCGCTCCGAGAGGACGATGCGCATCGCGGCCTCCTTGTACTCCAGACGGGTGGTGACGTAGTCGCCGTCCGCGGTGTCGATCATCACAAGGGAAAGCCCGGACGAGGAAAGCTCTTCCACGCTCGTGCGGAAGGCGGTATTCCCGCCGCCCCCCACCTCCCCGTACGCCGAGAGGGGGAAGGCGGGCGCAGAGAGAAAGAGCGCGGCGGATGCGAGAAGGAGCGAGATCAGCCGGAGGGCGTTCTGTTTCATATCCTTTTTCCCCCGTTTCGTTGACGTTTCCCGGACCGGGAGCCGGGCGGTTTTTTTCTTTTCTTTATAATAAAGTACCATATCCCGCGCAAAAAAGCAAGAACCGGACGGCGCCGGGCAAAGAAGCGCTCTGCCCGGAAAAGACCGTCCGGCGGGAAGAAACCGCGCGGCGTCCCGCCGGACGCCCCCGCGGTCAGCGGCCGGCGAGGTGGGTTTCGATCCGGTTCAGGATCAGATCGAGCGCAACGGCGTTGCACCCGCCCTCCGGGATCACGATATCCGCCGCTTTTTTGCTCGGCTCCACGTATTTTTCGTGCATCGGCTTGACCGTCGTGAGGTACTGGTCGATGACCGAGTCGATCGAGCGTTTCCGCTCTTTCACGTCCCGCGCAAGGCGCCGCAGGATGCGGACGTCCGCGTCGGTATCAACGAACAGCCGGATGTCCATCCGCCCGGCCAGGCGCGGATCCGCGAAGATCAGGATCCCCTCGATGAGAACGACCGGCGCGGGACGGACCGGCTTTATCCGGTCCGAGCGGTCGTGGATCGTATAGTCGTAAACGGGAGAAAAGATCTCCTCCCCCGCCCGGAGCTTGTCAAGGTCGCAAAGGAAGCGGTCGGTATCGAAGGCGTCCGGGTGATCGTAGTTCGTTTTGCAGCGCTCCTCGTAGGTCAGCGCGTGCTGCTCCTTGTAGTAGTCGTCGTGATAAAGGACGGTAACGTTCTCGCCGAAACGCTCGACGATCTTCTGCGTGATGGTGGTCTTTCCGCTGCCGGTCCCTCCGGCGATCCCGATGATCAAAGGCGCTGTCATAGCTTTCTCCCCTCCGTTTTTCCGTCTTTTCCCGCCGCCCGCGGGCTTTTCCCCGAAAAAGGTTTTTTCTCCGATTTGAGGAAAAACTCTTGCAAAGCGCGGTTTTGTGTGATATAATCGTAACGCTTGCGGAGCCGGGCCTCCCGGACCCTCTCCCGCGGAACCGGCGCGGCCGCGCGGGACCCGCCGCAGACTCCTTTTTCGGCGGTCTTCCCTTTTATGATACACCGCGCGGACCGTTTTGGCAAGGATTTTCGCCGTTTTTGCGTATTTTTCGCGCCGCGGCGGGATGGAAACAGAACAATGCGTTTGTTATCTCCTTTTTTGGAGTTTAACATATAAGGACAGGTATCGAAGCGGGGAGCGAGCCGAGCGCCGCCGGGGGCGGATGCAGCGAGGCGAGCTGAAAATTTCGGGTACCGCAACAGGATCATAACGGGGCTCGCCCCGTAAAAAACAGAATATCGAAGCGCTCTCCTTTACGGAGTTCTGCATATACGGAGGGATATCGAAGCGGGGAGCGAGCCGAGCGCCGCCGGGGGCGGATGCAGCGAGGCGAGC
>CAMKAU010000075.1 GCA_946410595.1 uncultured Clostridia bacterium | reverse complement strand
GAAATCGCTCTGCGAGCGATGAAATCCGCCGCTTTGCGGCGGGTGACGGGTACAAAAAGAAAAAGCGGCGGGAGATAAACCCCCGCCCTACACGAAAAGAAAGTGCGTTCTCCCTTGTAGGGCAGGGGCTTGCTCCTGCCGCTATGCCAAAACAGAAAGCCGACCCACGCTTACCGGGTCGGCTTTCGTATTGGATTTGCTTTGAACACGCTTTCTCTATTTAATATCCATTTTCAAAAAGTCTTTTGCCTACTTTTCTTCAGAAAAGTAGGTGCTTTTCTTCAGAAAAGGAAGGTTTCGTTTTTTACGCTTTTTTCTTTTTCACAAGGATGATCACGACGACGACGGCGGCGACGATCGCGACGGCGGCGAGGATCCAGACGATAACGGGAACGCCGCCGGAGGGCTCGACCTCGGCGCCGGGCGCGGTGGTAACGGCGGGATCGACGACCTTGGTTTCAGGGACTTTGGTGCCCGGCGCCTCGGTGCCGGTCGCGGCGGTCTCCGCCGCTTTGGTGTCCGGGGCCGCGGTCTCGGGCGCTTCCGTTTCGGCCGGGTCGGTCTTCGGGGTCACGTCCGGCTTGGCGATCTGAATATCCGGGACCTTGCCGTCCGAGTCCTTCAATTCGTCGAAAAAGGATTTGATCTCCTCATACTTCGGGTCCGCTTTGGTCAGGCCGGTCGTGTAGAGGGTGGTGCCCTGCTTGAAGAGGGTGGACTTGTTGGGGGTATGGCTGCAGACCCACTCGAAGAGGTCGATGGTGCCGGAGATCCAGTTGAACTCAAAGGAGTTCCAGATGGTATCCTGCGTGCAGCCGTAGAAGTTCTTTACGTGCGCGTTGCCGTAGAGCCAGACCTTGACGTTGCCGACCTCGATGCCGTTCGGGTAGGCGGAGGAGCCGTGGAGAACGGTGACGTCGGCGTCTCCGCCGACGCGGACGTAGGCGGTGCCGGAGTAGACGCCGAGGATCTGACGGGAGAAGGGCACGATGTAGATCTTCGACCCGGAGAGAACGGTGACGGAGGTATCCTTATCGCTTTCCTCCGGCGGCTCGTCCTGCTCGTTCTGGTAGCCGCCCATCAGGCAAAAGGCCTTGGCGATGCTGCCGCCGGTCATCTTGTCACCGGTCATCGTAACGCCCTCGCCGACCTTGATCGGGTGGTGCTGGCCGACGACGAGGAGGTTGGTGGAGGTGGTGGCAAAATCCATCTGCTCAAAGGTCGTTTCCCCCCAGCAGACGAAGCGGCAGGGCATAAAGTTGTAGACCGCGCCGCTCCGGCGGTAGTCGACGCCGCCGTAGACGGAGGTGAAGGTCACGGAGCCGGCGTACTCCTCCCCGTAGGAGAAGGTGAACTCCTGCAGAAAGGGCCCGCAGACGACGACGGTGCAGTCCTTTGAGAGATCGAGCGCGTCGTAGGCGTCGAAGAGGTCGGAGACGGCGTTCTCGGGGGAGGAGCCGTCGCCCTTGCCGTCGTCCTTGAGGTAGACGACCGTCCCTTTTTCCGCCGCGGAGGCGGGCGCGGCGACGGCGAACGCCGCGACGAGAAGGGCAAGGATCAGAAACAGCGCGGAGATACTTCTTTTCATCTTGAAAATCCTTTCTTCCGGTTATGATTCCGACGCGAAGCGGTCGGTCACGGTCACAAATTCCGCTTTTTCAACGGTAACGCCCTTCGGCAGGGCGAGTTTGACTTCCGTTTCCTCTCCTTTTGCAAGCAGGAGCGGAACGTAAAGCACGTTTGCCTCCCCCTCGACGGCGGTCTTGCCGGTCTTGCGGAGGGGAACGGTGGTGTAGGCCTTGCCGCCGACAGTCAGCTTGCAGTCGGCGGTCTTGCCGGAGACGTTCGTGAAGGTGAGCTTGAGCCGCGCCTCCCGCGCGGTATCCGAGGTGATTTTCCAGTTCCCCTCCCCGCCCGAGACGGTCCCGGCCGGGGTCTCCGTGATCCGTACCAGCGTAAAGTTGTCGGCGAGCGCGTACTTGTGGTCTTTCTCTGAGTCGAAGGCGACGCCGAGGCGCACCGTTTCCGCCGGCGCCTTGAAAACGAGGATCCGGCGGACGTAGTTCTGCGTGTCGCAGAGCGAGGCGGAGACGCGGCCGGAGCCGTCCGCCGCCTCCGCGTAGAGGGTGAGGGTGGTGCCGGCGGAGGAGAAGAGATAGGCGGTGAGGCGGTAGGTCTCGCCCGCTTTGAGTCCCGAGATCTCGGCGGCGGCCTCGCTGCCGCCCTCCGCGCCGGTGAGCTTGAGCGAGTAGTCGCCGGTGCAGCCGGGCTCGGCCGCTTCGACCGTTCCCTTTTTCGCACGGAAGGGAGCGATCGTCCCGTCTTCAAAGCCGTAATTGGCGATCACGACGGTGTCCATCCTTGTCACGGGCTCTTCCGGGATATAATAGACGCCGTCCTCGATCTTCCCGCCGTACTCGAGCAGGATGCTCTCAAAGTTCTTCTGGTATTTGTCGAGGATGTCGGCGACCTTCAGCCGCTCGGGCAGGTTCTCCGCGTACATCCAGACGCCGGAGCGGGTGCCCGGAACGGCGCGGTTGATGATCTCCGTCTTCCCGTCCTGCCAGACGTAACCGAGCGCCTCCCCGGGGATCGCCTGCATCCCGAGGATCACGCCGACGATGCCGACGCCCACGGGAGTGGTGCTGTCCCCGCCGTGCCCGGCGAGGGAGATGATCTTGAGAGTCTGAACGTAGTCCCCCTCTCCGAAGAGCAGGCCGATCAGGATGAAGGCGCAGTTAATACTCGTCTCCCCGACGCGGGACTCCATCTTGTAGTAGGGGGTACAGATCTCCTTGTCGGCCACGGCAACGGCGCGGCGCCAGTTGATCCCGTACTTTTCCTTGAGGGCGAAGCACCGGTCGACGACCTCCCGCGGCCAGCAGCCCTCGGGCAGGGTCATCTCCGCCGCGCGGCGGATCATCGCGGGAATATCGCTCTCGAAGTACGCCATCGCGTACATCACGGTAAAGAGCCGCGCCCAGAGGTAGCTGTCGCGGTCGCCGGTGACCTGCGCGAAGAGGTCGACCATCTCCGCCGTGACCTCCGGCATCCCCGCGGCGCTCATCCCGAGCGTTTCGTTGGCGATATACGGCTCGCCGCAGTAGGAGTAGAGGTTGCCGCACTCGGCGTCGCCGAGGAAGGGCGTGGAATAGCCCTTGCTTTTCGCGATGGCGTAGGCGCCGTAGGAATGGTTGCCGCCGCCCATGTCGTAGATGTTATACTTGACCCAGTCCTCGCCGATCACGCGGGAGGAAAAGGTCCCGTACTGCGCGTACATATCCTCAAGGATATACTGGTTGAAGATGTCGATGCTGTAATCGTCGTCGATATAGATGTCCCAGAGCCCGGTCTTTTCGTTTTTCACGAGCCGGGGATCCCGCTTGCAGTACTTGTTCGGTACGGCGTAGGGCCCCTGGCAGATCTGAAACCAGGAGTCCGGCATCGCGATCCGCGGCTCGCCCGAGGAATCGACCGAAAACTCAAACCCGGTGAGAAAGCCGATCAGCTGGGAGAGAAAGCCCGCCAGCGTTTTGTCGCGGTAGGTCTCGACCGGGAGAGTGCGGTAGGTAACGGACGGATCGGGCGCCGTGCCGGAAGCGTCCGCCGTATCGGCGTCCGGCGCCGAGGTGTCCGCCGGGCCGGCGCCGTTGTCGCACGCGGCGAAAAGCGGCGCAAGCAGAGCGAGCGCCAGGAAAAGGGAAAGAAATCGGGTAAGCGGTTTCATAGGCGGTTCCTTTTTGAGGGGGTTTATTTCGCGGCGAAGAGCTGTTCGTTGAGCGTTTCGATATCCCTCTCCGCTTTGCGGGAATAGGCGGAGAACATGGAGGAGAAACGGGTGGAGAACCCGGAGGAGAGCTGCTCGATCGCGCTCTTGTAGCCGCCGATGTCGTAGATATAGCCGACGTCGAAGACGCGGTTGTTGATCTCGATCGTGATCATGTCGGCGCTTTCCTCGTCGCGGACGGTGCTGCCGACCAGGGTCTTTTCATAATACGCGGGCGTCACGAGCTCGCGGGAGATCTTGGCGAGGTATTCCATCACGGTAGAGGTGCGCTCGGCGTTCTCACAGCAGTTCGGCACGCAGACAAAGGAGGCGTCCCAGCCGCCGAAGGGGGTGTAGTAGCGCTCCTGCTGCTCATCGAGCTTCGGCAGCGGGAGGATGCCGTAGTCCAGCTCGGTATCGCGGAAGTAGTGGAACATGATGTGTTCGCCGGCGCGGAAGAGGCACTTGCCGTCCGAGAACATCCCGACGGCGGAGGAGGACTTGGTCTGGCCGTTGAGGCAGTGCTCCTGATCCTTCGTCATCTCCACGAAGGAGACGATCGCCTTTTCCGCCCGCTCGGTGTTGAGGGTCAGCTTGATCTCGCCGCCGTCCACCCGGGCGATCTGCTCGCCCGCCGTCCCGAGGAAGGCGATGATGGTGCTCTTGATGTAAACGAAGCCGTAGCGGTCCTGGTCGTTCATCTCGTTGTTGCCGTCGAGATCCTCGGAGATCTGCAGAACGTACTCCTTCATCGCGTCGAAGGTCCATTTCCCCTCGCGGACGGTGTCGTAGGGCATCTCCCAGCCCTTTTCCCGGAACATATCCTTATTGAAGACGACGTTGTACATCGCCATCGTCGTCGTCAGACTGATGTCGCCGGTGGTGAAGTAGACGTGCCCGCCGAAGTTGACGTCGCGGTTGATGTTCTGATCCCACCAGACCCGGCTGAGATCGAGGTACCCGTAGTTTGCGAGGTCTCTCAGCTCGCCCGCTTTGGCGAGTTTGCCGGCGTCGTAGGTGGCGATCACGCCCATATCGTAGGTGTTGTCGCCCGATTTGTTCGCCGTCAGGATCTTCTGATAGCCGGTGTTGGAGGAGCCGTAATCGGCCATGCCGACCAGCTTGACGTCCAGCTCCTCGGCGGCGCGTTCGTTGCGCAAAAACTGCGCGTCCTCGATGACGGTGGTGGCGGTCTCCAGCGCGCCGAAGTCCTGCAGCACGTCGCCCGAGGCGTTGAGGTTGGTCATGAGGATATTGAACTCATACCCGTCGTAGGTATCCTTGGCGATATAGTCCTGGCGGGCGAAGGGGTCCGCCGTCTCCTCCCCCGGGGCGGAGCCGGTCCCGTTGGGCGCCGCGGTTTCGGTACCCGGCGTCTTTTCTCCGCAGGCGGGAAGCGCCAGCATCAGAAAAGCCAGGAAAAGACAGAGAAACGCTGTTGTTTTTTTCATCGGTTTCCTCCAAGAGCGGCGAGATACGCCGTTTTTTCAAAGATCTCGAACTTCATTTCGTCGGGGGCGAGGCGCGCGCCGCGCGCTTCGGCCTCCTCGCGGTCGGAAAGGTTATAGAGGACGCGCAGGATCCGCTTGCCGTCCGCGCTCTCGAACTCGCTTTGCCGGACGGAGGCGGGCAGAGGGGAGACGTCGAGGACGGTGTAGCGCCCGTCAAAGAAGAAGTCTCCGTATTCCTTCATCTTCCCGGCGCACCAGCCGATCACCTCGGCGTAGGCGGGCTCGCGGCCGAGATCGGCGCGGCAGACGTAGAGCTCCGCGTCGTAGCGCAGGCCGTGCAGAAGCGCCGTTTTCAGGCATTTTTCAAAGTCGCCGTCCGCGCCGCGCACGCCGCGGTTGGTCGTGACGACCTCGGGGAAGGTGTAGCGGAAGAGGGCGGGGAACGCGTCGCTTCTCGGCTTGAGATCGACGTTGATCAGCCCGTGCAGAAACTGCGTGTAGGCGGCGGCGATATCGGTGACGATCTCGGCGGCGAAGACCTTGTCCTCCCGCTCGCAGAGCTTTATCGCCCGTTCGAAGATCTTTTTGTGGTAGATCCACTCCTCGTCGACGCGCGCGCCGTGCTCGTGCCGGTCGTTGAAGCAGGGCTGATGCGGGCAGGCGCCGTAGCAGTCGGCGAAAACGCAGTCCGCGCCGAGGTCGCTCATCTGCTCGAGCTGCGAGACGACCTGATCCCGCCAGCGCTCGGTCCCCGCGCAGCAGATCGGGAACTGGACGGCGCCGTAAGAGGCGCGCAGCTCGCCCTGCCCGGGGTAAACGAAGGCGGGGCGGTACTCGTTGCCGTTGATATCGAGGATCCGGACCTCCTCGCCGTGCTCGCGGTAGAAGTCGTTATGCGGATCCATGAAGTGGCTGTTGCACTCGAGGATCACGCGGCCGCCGAGCCGCCGGATCTCCCGGATCGCCTCGGAAAGCTCGTCAAACGCGCCGGGGTACGCCTCGGTGTAATAGGGATAGTTGCGGTCCATCCCCTCCTTCCACCACGCGAAAAGAAAGACCGTGTCGATCCCGCGCTTTTTGCCCTCGAGGAAGGCGGCGGGCAGATCCTTTGCCTTGTAGTAGTCCTCGCCGTACTGGGAGCGCATGATGATCCGCTGCCAGCCGGTCATCTTCCTCACCCAGTCCGCTTTCTTCTGTACGGTAAAGAAATGGGCGTCCGCCCACGCGCGGTAGGTCTTTGCGGCCGTCCGCCAGTCGCCGTCGAGGAGCCCTACGACGGAGGCGGGGAGGGTCAGCGTCTCTCCGGGCCGCGCCATCGGGAAGTGGTCGAAGCCGAGCATCATCTCGCTCTTTTCGCGCCGGATGCGCTGACGGACCGTCTGGAAGCAGTAGCGCATCTGCTCGTCATACCGGGCGAGGTAGAGGAACTTCTCCCCGCTCTGCACGCCAAACCAGCTCATCGAAGCGCGCGGGTAGGGCTGATGCCAGAAGATCTCCTCCTCGTTGTGATGGTAGTAGTCGCCCTTCTGGTCGCGTAGCCACTTCCAGGGGTTGACGATCCGGCGCCCCAGCCCCGTCGGCACAAAGAGCTGATCCTCCGCCTTCTCCCCGGAGAGCTCGTCAAAGCAGGCGAGCGGGCAGAAGCATTCGTTGACGCGCACGCCCGTTTCGCGGTTCTCCACGGTCGGCGTGAAGGAGAGCAGCTCGCCCTCCGCCCGCACCGCGACGGAGAAGGAGATCTCGTACTCGTCGCCGTACGCGGAAACGAGCCGCGGGTAGGAGAGGATCAGCGCGCCGTCCTCCTCCCGGACCGTTCCCTTCTGCGCGTGAGAATAAACGGGGATCTCGGTGCGCAGCCCGTCGTCGAGGATCAGGCGCCAGAGGTCGCCGTCGCGGGAGGCGGCTTCCGGCTTTTCGTTCAGGAAAAAGCCGGCGACGGCGCCGTCCTCCGAGGTGTAAAAGGTCAGGTTTTTCGTTTGGATCCGCATCGCGAAGTCCTTTCGGTTTTTTCAAAGATTTGTCAAAAGAGAGAGAAAAGCCAAAGCGAACTTTATCTAACTCATACAAATCTATTATAACGGAAAACGCGCCGCTTTTCCATACACCAAAATAGAGAACTTTTTCAAAATATGAAACCTTTTTCCCCGAAAAACCTTGCTTTTTCTTTCCCCTTATGGTACATTGGAGGGGAAAGGGGGGAGGACGGTGTTTTCCTTTGATCTGAACGTCCTGCCGAGCGTGAAGATGACCGGCAAGGTCCGGGAGCGGCGGGGCTGGAGCCACAACGGCCGCGCCATGTCGGAAAATCTCTTTGTTTTTTTCCACGGAGGGGAATGTGTGTTCGAGATCGCCGGGCAGACGCTTTCTTTCACCCGCGGGGACGTCGCCATCGTGCCGAAGGGGGTGTGGTACCGCCCGCATACCGCCTCCTTCTGCGAATATACCTTTTTCCACTTTGACGGGGAGCTCTCTCCCTGCGACGAAACCGGGCTCTCCCTCCCCGCCCTGCGGGACCTGCCCCCCGGGATGCCCCGCTACGGGGTCCTCACCGAGGAGGAAACGCGCCTCTTTTTCTCCTACAAGGTTTCCCTCGGCGCCGCCCTCTCCGACGCGGAAGTGCTGCTCTCCCGCGCCGTAACGCCGGAATACGCCGCGAGAAGTATGCACCGCCTCCGCGCCTCCATCCGTTTTTCCGAGCTGCTGCTCACCGTCTCCCAGAGCTTTTGCGAGCAGCTCTCCCCGGAGACCTCCCTCCCGCCCACCGTCGCCCGGATCATCGCCTTCGTGCGGGAGAATTACACCCGGCGCTTTTCGCTGGAGGAGCTGTCCGACCACGTCGGCGCCTCCAAACAGTACTGTATGCGCGCCTTCAAGCGCCGGATGGGCACCACGATCAACGACTATCTCACCGATCTGCGGATGCGCCACGCCGCCTACCTCCTGCGCTCGACCTATATGAACGTCGACCAGACCGCCGACTACCTCGGCTTTTCCAGCGTCAGCTATTTTTCCCGCTCCTTCAAAAAGTTCTACGGCGTCTCCCCGTCGGAGTATAAGGAATAATCCGGCGAGGCGGGCCGTGCGTCTCCCCGACGCGCGGCAATGAAATCCGCCTTCGGCGGGTGAAATCGCGCTCTGCGCGATGAAATCCGTCCTTCAGACGGGTGAAATCCGCCGCAAAGCGGCGGGTTGGATGTTACAAACAGGAAAAGCGGCAGGAGCAGAAAGGCGACCCATTCTTACCGGGTCGCCTTTCGTATTCGGGTCGCTTTGTTTTCGCTGTCTCCGGGCTGTTTCCGCCAAAACAAAACGCCGGGCATCCTTCGGCGCGGCGTGATAAGGAAGTTTTTATCTATCATTGCCGCGCCGAAATGAAGTCGCCCTTCGGGCTAATGAAGGCGCTTCGCTAATGAAGAAATGAAGTCGCTCACTACGTTCGCTAATGAAAAAACGAGGGCGACTTCGCTTCATTAGGCGACTTTGTCGCCGTCTTCATTAAGCCGGAGGCTGGCTTCATTAGGCGGCACAGCCGCCGTCTTCATTGTACCGGCTGGATATGAAAAGCAGACTGATTTTGATTTCAGCCTGCTTTTTAAGTGCGCACTTACTCACCACATGGACTTGCAGTAAAAACTGCCTTATGACGGTCGGACCTTACCGCCCGGCGTTTTGGCCTCTGTTCGCTTTGTAACGCTTTTTCTTCCCCTTTTCGGAAAGTCTTTTGCCTACTTTTCTTCAGAAAAGTAGGTTTTTCTTTCCTTTTTACTTCATCGGCGCGGCTTTGTCCTTCTGGATGACGTCGTGGGCGCCGCCTTCGACGATGCTGGTGGCGGAGACGAGGGTGAGGACGGCTTTTTCCTGCAGCTCGGGGATGGTGAGGGCGCCGCAGTTGCACATGGTGGACTTGACTTTGGCGAGGGTGATGGCCACGTTATCCTTTAAGCTGCCGGCGTAGGGGACGTAGGAGTCCACCCCCTCCTCGAAGGAGAGTTTTTTATCGCCGCCGAGGTCGTAGCGCTGCCAGTTGCGGGCGCGGGCGGAGCCCTCGCCCCAGTATTCCTTATAGTAGGTCCCGCCGATCATCACGCGGTTGGAGGGACTTTCGTCGAAGCGGGCAAAGTACCGGCCGAGCATGATGAAGTCGGCGCCCATCGCGAGGGCGAGGGTCACGTGGTGGTCGTAAACGATGCCGCCGTCCGAGCAGACGGGAACGTAGATCCCCGTTTCCGCAAAAAACTTGTCCCGCTCGCGGCAGACCTCGATCAGGGCGGTGGCCTGTCCGCGGCCGATGCCCTTCGTTTCGCGGGTGATGCAGATGGAGCCGCCGCCGATGCCGACCTTGACAAAGTCCGCGCCGCA
>CAMKAU010000074.1 GCA_946410595.1 uncultured Clostridia bacterium | reverse complement strand
TCGCATGAACTGCTCTTTTTTTTCTAAACTGTTGCACTTGAAAGTATAATTCACCCCGAACGGAAAGAAAACCCACGCTCCCGCGTGGGTTTTCCTTTTCCGGGCAGGGCGCGCCCGGCGGACCGCCGATTTTTTCCCGTCCGGGCGGGGCGCGGGAAAGAGATTTCGGTTTTCCTCTTGCTATTTTCGCCCGAAGGAAGTAAAATAAAGAAAGAAAAGGAAGAAAGGCGGTTCACCATGTCATCTTACAGACGCGCCCGGATCAACGACGCGGTGCGGGAGGAGCTTTCCCTCGCGCTGCAGACCAGCAAAGACCCCCGGCTGGCCGGTCCGATGATCAGCATCCTCTCCGCGGACGTCTCCCCCGATCTGAAAACGGCGAAGATCCGGTATTCGGTCTACGGAGACGACGGAGGCGAAACGGCCGCGGGGATCGAGAGCGCCGCGGGATACCTGCGGCGGGAGCTTGCCCGCCGGCTCAACCTCCGCATCACGCCGGAGCTGACCTTTATCCGGGACGATTCGATCGCTCACGGCGCGCGGATCGCGCAGCTTTTGCGCGAGGTACTGCCCGAAGAAGATAAAACCGCCTCTCAAACGGAAAAAAGCGAGGAAACCGATGACTGACTTCCGCTCTCTCACCGCAGAGGAAGCGGCGCACCGCCTCTGCTCGATGCGGGACACGCTGCTGCTCTGCCATACCTCGCCGGACGGGGACACCCTCGGCTCCGCGATGGCGCTGAAAAAGCTGCTTTGCGCGCTCGGCGGCGGGGCGGAGATCGCCGCGCCGGACAAGGCGCCGGACGCCCTCCTGCCGCTCGTGCCGGAGCGGATCCTCGCGCCGGACGAGATCGATCCCTCGCGCTATTCTTCGGTCGTTTGCGTGGACGTTGCCTCCCGCTCGCAGCTCGGCGCTCTCGCGCCGCTGTTCGAGGGGCGGATCGACCTGATGCTCGACCACCACGAAAAAAGCGAACGTCTCGCCGACTACTGCACGGTCCCGGAGGCCGCCGCGGTCGGGGAGATCGTCTTTGAGATCGCGGAGATCCTCCGCGGGGAGGGCTGGTTTGCCGGATGGCCCGCCGGGATGGCGGAAAATCTTTACCTCTCCCTCTCCTCCGATACCGGTTGTTTCCGCTATTCCAACACGACGCCGAAGGCCCACCGCATCGCCGCCCGCCTGCTCGAGGCGGGGTGCGACGGCGCCGCGATCAACCATCTGCTCTACGAGAGCCGCTCCCCCGAGGAGCTGGAGGCGGAGCGCATCACCCTCCAGAACGTCCGGCTGCTGCTCGGCGGGCGCTTTTGCGCCGCGCTGCTCAGCCACGCCGTGCGCGGCGGCCTCGCCTCCGAGTATTTTTCCGCCGCGATCGACACGGTCCGCTCTGTGCGCGGAGTCGCTGTCGCCGCCGCGATCAAGGAAAAAGACGGGGAAAGCGGCGTTTTCAAGATCTCTCTCCGCTCGGACGGGAGCGTGAACGTCAGCGACCTGTGCGCCCTCTTCGGCGGCGGCGGGCACGCCCGCGCCGCCGGCTGCTCGATGCAGGGGACGGGCGAGGAGGTCCTCTCCCGCCTTACGGACGCCGTCCGCGCCGCGCTGGAGCGATCATTATAAAACCGCTCTAAGTATTGCCGATATCACCCCTTGAGCAATTGAGTTTTTTTGCAGAACTTACTTAAGTTTTATTCTTGCCTTGACTTCCCTGCTCGTTTTATATAGAATAAGTTCAAAAGGTTGTTTGAAGATGAAGAGAAAGGGCATAATATGAAAAAAGAGATAACCGTTATCGTTCCCTGTTATAACACGAGCCTATATATAGAAAAATGTCTTGATTCCGCATTAAAACAACTCGCCGGTTTTGATTATGAAATCATAGTAATTGACGACGCCTCCGTCGACGGTACAGCCGATATTGTCGAAGAATACATTTCAAAAACAAATGAAAATATTCTTCTGGTAAAAAATGAAAAAAACATCGGAGCAGGAGCTTCACGAAACAAGGCAGTAAAACTGGCAAAATATGACTACATTTCTTTTATTGATTCCGATGATTATCTGGAAGATGGCTTTTTTGAAGAACTATATAAAACAATAACGGATGAAGGATCCGATCTTGTCGTATGCGACATCGTTATGGTCGATAATGAGAAAAAAGAAGAAACGCTTTGTAAAGGGTGCGATTTCATACCAACTAAGTATAATCTTATCGCAAACTCGCTCGCAGCCTCCCCCTGCAATAAGTTAATTAAAAAAAAATACTTGCTTGAGTATCCTTTCGCTGAAGGAATAATAAACGAAGATGTCACTTCCATTATTGCCATCATCGCAAATTGCAAAAAGGTTTCTTACACAAGCAAAACGCGCTACTATTATCTGCAACGCAATTCATCCGTTCAGAATTCTCCGATCACAGATAAAAGACTGGATATTATTGAAGCGGTCGGCATTTTGGATAACCGCATAAAAAACAATCCGGAATATACGGCTTTTATGCGCGTTGTCATATACAATCAAATTATTTGTCTGCTATTATACGTTCCGCAAAAAGAAAAGAGCGTGTTCAAGCGTGCACGCTTTCTTCGAGAATTCAACAAGCTTTCAAAAAAATACAAAATCCGAAAAAACGAACTGTTTTGGAACTTTCTTTCCCAAAACAGCCCGAGAATGAGACTGTATTACAAGGCTTATATGAAATTGCTTTGTAACGGTTTTTCGCTTTCTGCAAGCGCCTTGATCTCTTTTGAGAAGCTTTACAGGAAAATCTTCTCCGAAAGAAGCATCATCAAGAAAAAAATAACAAAAAACGACCTGATAAAAGAAATTGTGAAAAACAGCAAAAAGACGGCCCGAAAAAGCGTCTCTGTCGCTATTCCCAATTATAATTACGCCGATTTTTTGTATCAGCGCCTTTATTCCGTTTTTTATCAAAACTACCGCATCAGTGAACTTATCCTTCTCGACGACTGTTCTACTGATAACAGCAGAGCGTTAATAGATGATCTCGTCGAAGATATCGCCGCTTATGTGAAGATAAAAAAAGCATACAACGCAGAGAATAGCGGTTCTCCGTTCAAACAATGGAAAAAAGCATTTGAACTCGCAGAATCCGAGTATATCTGGATCGCTGAAGCGGACGACTATTGTGATAAAAAAATGCTTTCATCAATTATGAAATATGTGGAGGAAGACAACGATATCACGGTCGCTTATGTCGATACAGCGTTTATTAATAAAACCGGCAGCATTGTTCTCAAAACCATAAAGCCGGAAATAGATATTCAAAAAACCGGGCATTGGGATCATAGTTTTGTCAATGACGGGATCGATGAAATCAAACGCTACGCTTTTCTTAACTGCACGATTGCAAACGTTTCGTCCGCAATCTTCAAAAAGGATAATTATAGTGACATATTTGAGGAAATGGGACATTATCGGCAGGTAGGCGATTATCTTTTTTATCTTAGCGTAATGGAAAGAGGAAAGGTCGCTTATATAGATAAAGCATTTAATTACTACAGATTGCACGGAAACAACGTGACCTCCACGACGAAAAAGCAGCAGCATTTTGACGAATTAAAGCAGGTTCACAACAGGCTGGAAAACAAACTCGTGTTTACTTCCGCACAAAAAGCTGCTCTCGAAAAGCGTTACGAGTTTTTACGCAGAGTATGGGAACTTGACAAGGGCGATAATCAAAGGATAAACTTTCTTGTCGATGATATCCACATTGCTTCCGTCACCGCGAAAACCAACGAAAACGGGATCTTAACGGAACCTGTTATATTGGTCGAGTATACCAAGTCCGGTATTTTTTTCCTTTTACAGCAAAACGATCCGTTGTGTACTGCGATTGAACATAAAGGAGAAATCACTATTTCGGGCATTAAAAAGCTTGATTGCGAAACATATTTTGCCGTTTTGTTGTATTGCTTTGCCGAAAACGTCGGAAACCGTTACGTTTTACCGATGCTTTCCAAACACAGTTACCTGAAAGACCTATATCCGACGGAAAACGATATCCGCGAGTTAACGGTGATAAGAGTGGAAAAAGGAACCGGCGTTTGGGTCGAATGTTCCGAAAATACCAATAAAAAGGAACCGTTTGTTTTTGAGACCATAGAACAACCTGAAGAATTCAGCAAAACAAAATGAATCCGCAAAACACCTCAGAATGGTACCTTTTTCTGGAGAAAAGTATGATAGGGAAAAAAACTGATGTCTTTAACCAAGAGACCTCTGCACCGGAAGCAATGACACAAGAAACCAGACGTTCTCTTGAGAGTGCAAAGAACGAAATCGATAAAGCGCTTGGTATCACAATCAATCTATCAAATACAAAAAGTTTTAGATTTCTTCGGTTTTTGCGTCGGTTTAAATCGCAATATTTGAAAGGGGGAAAAACGGGCAGAAGGGCTTTCAGAAAATGGGCGCGCGCTTTCTTTTCTCACAGAGCAACTGACAACGAAGCGGCTTACGATCACGTTTTCCAAGCGATCGAGCATTTGCAGGACTCAAAAAAAACCTTGCTTGGCTTGCTATACCCGAACGCTTATATCCCCGCTTCACAGAGTAAAAAACAGATCTGCGATGATGCTTGCGATCTTCCGATGTGCAAATCTCTTGATTCAAAATACGACAAATTTGATTTGCTGCTTCTCTGTGACAGCGATCGGTATATGCAAGATCCTTTTTTGAAAGGCACTGTAAAAAAATACCGAAGCGAAGGTCATCGTGTCTTCCTTATCGATTCTAACAATAACAACAGAAAAAAGGATGATTTGACCGACGTATCTTTCTCGCTGAAACTCCGCGATCCCGAAAAAAAGGTCAGTTCGTCTTCGCTCCTTGATCTTTTTTTGATCCGTGAAGGGATCCGCGACGCTGTAATGATTCTCGCAGACCCGGCTTTAACCGGAGAATCGGAACATATGAAAGATTACTACGGCTTCGTCGAGGTTCTCTATTCAAAAATAGCGCCTCCCTTCTCTTTTGAAACTTCCCTTCTCGCCGCAGATCCGACAAAGATATGCAAAGCTTTCGAAAAAAACGTGTTCAGCTGCTTCCCCTCCGTCAGCATCGTGCTGCTCTGCTACAACCAGCTGGACTACACCAAGCAGTGCGTGAAAAGCATTCTGGAAAAAACAGCCTACCCGAACTATGAGCTTGTGATCGTGGATAACTGCTCGACCGACGGGACGGCGGATTGGCTGCGGGAGGAAGCAAAACGCTCCGGGAGGATCCGCCCCGTCTTCAACACGGAGAACCGCGGCTTTGCCGGCGGGAACAACGACGGGATCCGCGCCTCGGGCGGCGAGTATGTCGTCCTGCTCAACAACGACACGCTCGTCACACGCGGCTGGCTCACCGGCCTTGTCAAATGGGCGCGGCGCGAAGGCGTCGGGATGGCCGGCCCCGTCACCAATTCCATCGGCAACGAGGCGATGATCCATCTCGACTACGGCAAAAACCTCAAGAAAATGGACGCTGCCGCTTACGAATACACCGCCCGCCGTATGGGGCAGGAATACGCGCACGACGGGATCCTTGCGATGTTCTGCGTCATCTTCCGGCGCGACCTGACGGAAAAGATCGGACTGCTGGACGAGAACTACGGTGTCGGGATGTTTGAGGACGACGACTATTCCGCCGCGGTCCGCCGCGAGGGACTGCGCCTCGTTCTGGCAGAGGACGTTTTCATCCACCATTTCGGAAGCGTCTCGTTCAAAAAACTGGAGGACGAGACCTACCGCAAGCTCTTTGAGAAAAACAAAGCTTACTATGAAGCGAAGTGGCAGACCAAGTGGAAAGCGCCGCACTACCGTCCCGGCGTTTCCCGCGAGGAATAGCGCCGCGCCGGAGCGGGCCTGACTTTTCCCTCTTCCTCTCCATTTCATATTCTTTTGCGCTGTGCGCGGAAACGGCAGTTCGTAACCATCCTGCCGGCCGGAGCGATCCGGCGATCAAAACTAAGGGAACAACGGGATCACTCTGCCCTTAGTACGTCTATTCCGGCGGCTGAGGGCAGTTTTTTTCGGATCTAAAGCCCTCCCGCGGATCGGTCAACAAGGAGAAACGTATGAAAGAAAAATGGAAAAACGCGCTCGCCGACGCGCGGCTGCTCTTCCGCAGCATCCCCGGGCCGGTCGCGGCGCTCTTTACCATCTCCGTCGTCACGATGAATATCCTCGCCAACAAAACGATCTACCAGTCCGAATGGCTCGCGATCGACGGCGGGATCCTCGTTTCCTGGCTCTCTTTTCTTTGTATGGACGTGGTGACGAAGGCCTTCGGCCCGAAGGCGGCGACCAAGCTCTCCGTCTTTGCCATCCTGGTCAATCTTCTGGTCTGCCTTATCTTCTTCGCCGTCAGCGTCATCCCGACCGAAACGGACTACACCGCCTTCAACACCATCATCGGGGGGACCTGGTTCATCCTGCTCAGCAGCACCGTCGCCTTCCTTTCCTCCGCTCTGATCAACAACTTCCTCAACTGGGGCATCGGCCGGCTGTTCTTAAAAAACCCGGACGGCAAGCTCGCCTTTGTGACCCGCAGCTACGTTTCGACCTTTATCGGACAGTTTTGCGATAACTTCATCTTCGCCGTTCTCACCTTTACCGTGTTTGCGCCGATCTTCTGGGACGGGTTTTCCTGGACGCTCACGCAGTGCCTGACCTGTTCTCTGCTCGGCGCGGGACTGGAGCTTTTGATGGAGATCGTCTTCTCGCCCTTCGGCTACTTTGTCCTCAAACAATGGAAGCGGGACGGGGTCGGCGAGGAATACAGGAGGAAACACGCATGAATATCGTGATCACAGGATCATCCGGCGGGATCGGCACGGCGGCCGTCCGGCGCTTTCTCGCGCTCGGGCACGACGTGTTCGGCATCGACCTTGCCCCCGCCGCCGTCGTCCATCCCCGCTACCGTCATTTTATCGCGGATATCCGGGACGCCGCTTCCCTGCCGGAGATCCCGGACGTTGGCGTTCTCTTCAACAACGCGGGCGCGCAGAACGGCGAGGACGATATCGGCCACAACCTGACCGGCGCGATCAACGTCACGGAAAAGTATATCGCCGACGCGCCGTCGCTCCGCTCGGTGCTGTTCAACGCCTCCGCCTCCGCCGTGACGGGGCAGGAGTTCCCGCTCTACGCCGCGGCGAAGGCCGGCGTTGTCGGGTATATGAAAAACACGGCGATCCGCCTCGCCCCCCGGGGCGTGACCTGCAACGCCCTCTCTCTCGGCGGCGTTCTCACCTCCTCCAACGCCCCGGTGATAAACGACCCCGCAAGCTGGGAGAAGATCATGGCGGTCACCCCGCTGAAAAAATGGATGACGCCGGAGGAGGTCGCGGACTGGGTCGTTTTTCTCACGCTTGAAAACCGCTCCATGTCCGGACAGAATCTCCTCATCGACAACGGCGAGCGCGATCTCAACGCCTCCTTCGTCTGGCCGGAGGATCCGCCTTTCGCCGGCGTCTGACCCGCCGGCGTTGCGGCTCGTTTTAAGGGTTTTTTAAGGCGCGGGCGCTATCCTGATCCAAACGGGAGGAAAAACCGATGAAAGTTTTGATCGTCGAGGACGAAAAACGTCTGGCGCGGGCGCTGGACGCGATCCTCAAGGAACAAAAGTATCTGACCGACGTCGTCTACGACGGGAAAAGCGGCTACGACTACGCCACCCTCGCGCGCTACGACGTGGTGATCCTCGACGTGATGCTGCCGGGGATGGACGGCTTTGAAGTCGTGCGGCGGCTCCGCGAGGACAAAAACGAGGTCCCGGTGCTGCTGCTCACCGCGCGCACGGCGACGGGCGACAAGGTGACCGGGCTCAACGCCGGCGCGGACGACTATATGACAAAACCCTTCGAGCCGGAGGAGCTGCTTGCGCGGATCAACGCGCTGACCCGCCGGCGGGGCGCGGTGACGATGGACACCCTCTCCTTCGGGGATCTTGTCTTCGACCGCAACACAAGCGAGCTCTCCTGCGGGGAGAGCAGCGTTAAGCTGAACTTCAAAGAGGCGGAGATCTTCAAGCTCTTTCTGCGCGCGCCCTCCGTGATCCTCTCCAAAGACCGCCTGATCTCCGACGTGTGGGGGGACGACTCCGACGCGATGGACAACAACGTGGAGGCCTATATCTCCTTTCTGCGGCGGAAGCTGAAGTTCCTCGGCTCCCGCGTGCTCATCCGCAACCATCAGAAGATCGGGTACAAGCTGGAGGATCCGTCGTGTTAAAACACCTGAAAAGCAAGTTCGTCCTCACGAATATGCTCCTCGTCGGCTTTATCCTGCTCGCCGTCGCCGTGACGGTGTGCGTCTATACCTACGCCTCCAACAACGCCGCGCTCGACCGCTCGCTGAAGATGGGGCTGGAGCTCGACGACCCCGCCGAGCCCGGCGGGCGGCGCACCGAGATCGGCGGACGGCGTCCTCCCGAGGACCGTCCCGCGCAGCAGAACACCGCGGTCTGCACCGTTCTCTACGATCCGGTCAAGGGAACGAAAACGACCCTGTCCCGGGAGGCGTACCTTTCGGAGGAGATCCTCGACGAGGCGGTCCGGCTTGCCGCGGAAAGCGACGGGGCGGACGGCTATCTGAAGGAATACGATCTCCGCTTCAAAAAAACGGCGGACAAGGGCGGCTCCCTGCGCATTTCCTTTGCCGACGGCAGTTTTGTCAAGGCCCAAACGCTGCGCGTCGCCCTGGTCGCGCTCCTCTGCGTGGCGGGCGTGATGCTGGTGATGTTTTTTGTCAGTCTTTTTCTCGCCGGGATGGCGCTGCGCCCGGTGGAGGAGGCGTGGGAGGCGCAGAAGCGCTTTGTCGCCGACGCTTCGCACGAACTGAAGACCCCTCTGACCGTGATCCTCGCGAACGACCGGATCCTGCGTTCTCACGCGGACGAAACGGTGGAAAGCCAGACAAGCTGGCTGGAGAGCACCGCGGAGGAAGCGCGGCGGATGCGCGCGCTGGTGGACGATATGCTCACCCTCGCCCAAAACGAGGAAGGGGGCGTCCCGCCCGCGCGGGAGCGGGTCGATCTCTCCCGGCTCCTCAACGGCACCCTCCTTCAGCTTGAGCCCGTCGCCTTTGAAAAAGGCGTGGCGCTCGATGCGGAGATCGAGGACGGCCTTTCCCTTTTCGGGGAGGAACACAAGCTGAAGCAGCTCGCCGTCATCCTCGTTGACAACGCCGTCAAGTACGCGCCCCGCGGGGAGCGCGTGTCCGTTTGCGCGGAAAAAAGCGGCGGCAGGATCCGCCTCTCCGTGAAGAACACCGGTTCTCTCATCGCGCCGGAGGATCTGCCGCACGTATTCGAACGGTTTTACCGGGCGGACCGCTCGCGCTCCTCGGAGGGAGCCGGGCTCGGTCTTTCGATCGCCGCCGGCATCGCCGAACGGCACGGCGGCCGCATCAGCGCCGCCTCGGACGAAAAAACGGGGACGGTCTTTACCGTGATCCTGCCGGAAAACGGGTAAAAAGGGAGCGCGCCGCGCCGGTTTTCTCCCTTTTTTCCCGCTTTTTTCCTTCTTTTCCGATCCGCCGTATTTTTCCTGAAAAAGGGCTTGACAAGCCGCCCGCCTTATGCTACAATATAGTGCGTTGCCGGGCTGACCGTGCAAAGACTCTCCTTTTGCTGGTGTAGCTCAGCCGGTAGAGCAGCTGATTTGTAATCAGCAGGTCGGGGGTTC
>CAMKAU010000073.1 GCA_946410595.1 uncultured Clostridia bacterium | reverse complement strand
TCCGACAATCCTTCCACCGCAAGCGGTCCCCCTCCCTTTGCACAAGGGAGGCAAATGGCGCGATCATCCTGCACAGAGAAAACAAACCTTTGCGGCGGGAGATAAACCCCCGCCCTACACCATATAGAGGCGTTTACTCTATGTAGGGCAGGGACCGCCGCGGGCCCCGCCCTACACGCAATAACGGGGGGCTGCTCTTGTAGGGCAGGGGCTTGCTCCTGCCGCGTTTTTTGTCCGCCGCAGCGATAGCCTCCCTCCCCGAGGGAGGTGTCGCTGTAGGCGACGGAAGGAGTTAAGGGTAATCAGGGGGAGAACAAAGAAACGACCGGGACGGGAGAACTCCTTCCGGCAGCCAATGGAAAAGAGCAGGCGCGTCGCCTGCTCTTTTCCTTTGCTGTTTTTCTTGCTTCGCCTGCTTTGCGCAAGGCGGCGCGCACGATATGAAACGCGGTTTTCATAAATCGAAAGGAGCTTTTTAAACGGGGCGGATCGATGTTGATTCGAGGCAGCCCTGCTTAGGACCGCCTGCTGCAAAATGATCGGATAACCGGCGGCTGCAAAACGTTCAACAAGATTTGTCCGCTTTCGCCGCTGCAGCAAATTGACGCTGTGTTGCGCCTATCAGCTCCGTGTTGTTCACCGCTTGTATTGTGCGGCGTGCAATGAGCTGCTTTTTGTCTATCTCATCCAACAGGGCGGAAATCTCGTAGTATTCGCATATGCGGTATTTTATTATGTCCTTGCTGCGGAAACATCTGTTGGAAAACTCTTTTACGCTGTCATCAAGTACTTCACACAGATATTGTTTAACTGTTGACGGATCCCTTGCCCACACAAGATCTCCGCGGCACATTTCCGTCAGGTTTTTCAGCGCTGTTTTATAGTTTGGGTCATCTTCCGGATCAGAGTTTTCCCACCCTATCGCCAGTATATTATGTTCTCTGCAAATTGAAAATTTTTCACCGACATCCTTATTGGCGTTCTCGCCTCGGTTGTCCCTTAAATTCATTATCCACACTGCGCTCATGAGTTTACCCCTTTTTATTTATATATTTTTATATCAATTATTAATTTACGAATTCCACTTTAGTTCAATCCAGTATATACTATTTTTGGTAAAACTCTTTCCCCTTACAATATAAGTTAAGCCCGCCTTTTCATAGGTAGCCTCTAAATAGAATGAAGACGTATCTGTTCCTATATATGTTGCATTTGTGGTGAAATAATTGATAAGAAAGTCGCTTCGAACAACGTACTCGTCCGGAATCCTTTCGATGAGGGAATCAAAGACTTGAGGGCAATCATCTAAGGTCGTTAAGTACATACTGTAACTAGCCTGATCAGTCTGGTCAAATCTCCTGTCGGCAATAATAATAAAAGAAGTAAGAAAAGAAGAAGATTCGTTATTGTAAAACGAGATGAACAGTTGGTCTTCATCATAGCAAACTTTATCCTTTCCATTTGATTTTGCTATGCTGAATAGTTTCCCGGAGTTGTCGCGTTGTTCCTCTATTGCCTCCCATTTATCCCAATCATAAGAGCCCCCTCTCTCTTTCACAAAGAATTCTTTCAGTTGCTTATAAGCTTCTTTCGGAGTCGGAAGGTAATCCCGCGCTTCCTTTTTTATGAATGGTAAATTGACCTGACAGGAAACAAGCAAAGATACTGACAAAAGGATACAAAGTATTGCCAAGAAATGTTTTTTCATTTTTTCCTCCAATGTTTTCGCCTTTTACAGCTTTTGACATCATTATATCTGTATTACAGATATTTGTCAATATCTTCAAAACAGATATAGCATAATATCATTGAATTTTTTATTCGAGGTGATATTATGCAGTATAAAAATCTGCGCGCAATAAGAGAGGACAGAGACATAAAACAGCGTGAAATAGCAAAGATTCTTAACGTTTCGCAAAATACATATTCCCAGTATGAGACCGGTGTTATCTCCCTCACCGCAGAGGTTCTCATAAAGCTCGCCGACTTCTATGGTGTAAGCATAGACTATCTGTTGGATCGGGCAGATACGCCGGAGCCGCATAAAAACTGAACGCTGTCCGGATATCCTGAATATCAGCGGGTCGCCGTCCACGGCATTACGGGACGCTCCACCGGAAAAACTTTGACAAACGCACGCGCGCGATGTATAATAAAATAATAAAAAAGTATGATTTACGAAAAAACGGGGGAAAACGGTATGCAGCGGATCTTTGCGGGGCCGCCGGACGGAAACGGCGAGCTTTCGGTCACGGGGCGGGACGCCTATCATCTCGCGCGCGTGCTGCGGATGAAGGCGGGGGACGAGGTGATCGTTTCCGATCCCGCGGGGCGGGACTATCTTTGCCGCCTGCGGGCGGTCTCGCCGGATTTTATCCTTCTTTCCGCCGTCGGGAGCCGGGAAAACGCCGGGGAGCCCCCCTACCGCGCCGTTCTCTATCAGGGAATGCCGAAGGGGGACAAGCCGGAGACCGTCGTGCAGAAGGCGGTGGAGCTGGGGGCGGCGGAGATCGTGTTCGTCCTCACCGAGCGGGCGATCGTCCGCCCGGACGAAGCGGGCGCCGAAAAAAAGCGGGAGCGCTACGCCCGCGTCGCCGAAGCAGCCGCCAAGCAGTGCGGCCGGGGCGCGGTCCCCGGCGTGCGCTTTCTTTCCTCCTTTGCCGCCGCGCTCGAAGAAACGAAGGGAACGCTCCCCCTCTTTTGCTACGAGGGAGAGGGGACGGCGCCGCTCGCCGCCTGCCTGCCGGACTGCCCGCCGGGGGAGCGCGTTTCGGTCTTCATCGGGCCGGAGGGCGGTTTTTCCGACGCGGAGGCGGCCGCCGCCGCGGCGGCGGGCTGCCGGTTCTGCGGCCTGGGGCCCCGGATCCTCCGCACCGAAACGGCGGGCGCGCACGTCCTTTCCTGCCTTTCCTTTGCCTGGGAGAAGGAGGAAAAAGGCCCCGTCCGTCCCTTCACTCCCTGAAAATTGCTGCTTTTGCGGAAAAAAACCGGAAAAAAGTTGTGAAAAAGATCAAAGAACATATTGAATTTTGACAAAAAAAGAGTTACAATATCGGTAAGATTGCTAAATATGTCCTTTTGCCAGAAAAAGGAGAAAGGAAATCTTCCGGAAGAGAAGGAAAAAGAAGAATGTCTAACAGATTATTTCAGGGTGTGATCCATCAGATGAAGGACGCCGTGGACCGCGTGATCGGCGTTGTGGATGAAAACGGCGTGACCATCGCCTGCAGCGAGCTCGGGAAGATCGGCGAACAGCGCCGCGAGATCCGCGAGGAGCTCCCCTACAACGGCGAGCCGCTCCTTCTCGCCGGATATACCTACCGCCCGATCGGGAGCAACGCCCGCGTGGAGAACGTCATCTTCGTGGAGGGAGAGGACAGTCTGGCGGAGAAGATCAGCTCCGTTCTCGCCGTTTCCCTTGCCAATATCAAAAACCTGTACGACGAGAAGTACGATAAGTGCTCCTTTATCAAAAACATTATCCTCGACAATATCCTGCCGAGCGATATTTACATCAAGAGCAAGGAGCTGCGCTTCAGCTCCGACGAGCCGCGCGTGATCTACCTTCTGAAGTTCCGCGGCAAGGGAGATATGCTCCCCTACGAGATGGTCCAGAATATGTTCCCGGACAAAAACCGCGACTACGTGATCAGCGTGGGCGAGCACGACGTGGTTCTCGTGCACGAGCTCAAACAGGGCTACACGCAGAAGGACCTCGAGAAGCTGGCGCAGACCATCTCGGAAACGCTCTCCGCCGAGTTCTACTGCAAGGTGTCGATCGGCATCAGCTCGGTCGTCGATACCCTGAAGGATCTGGCCAAGGCCTACAAGGAGGCGCAGGTCGCGCTGGAGGTCGGCAAGGTCTTCGATACCGAAAAGGAGATCGTCAGCTACGAAAACCTCGGCATCGGCCGGCTGATCTATCAGCTGCCCACCACTCTCTGCGAGATCTTTTTGCAGGAGGTGTTCAAAAAGGGCTCGCTCGAGTCGCTCGACCGGGAAACGCTCGCCACCGTGCAGTGCTTCTTTGAGAATAACCTCAACGTTTCGGAGACCTCCCGCAAGCTGTTCGTCCACCGCAACACCCTCGTTTACCGTCTCGATAAGATCCGCAAGATCACCGGGCTTGATCTGCGCGAGTTCGAGCACGCCATCACCTTCAAAGTCGCCCTGATGGTCAAGAAATACCTCACCTCCAAACCGGCAAAATATTGATCATTCCCGGAGACAAACCGATATGATAGAATTCAAAAACGTGACCAAGGCCTATAAAAACGGCAAAAACGTTTTGAACGGGCTCAACCTGACGATCAACGACGGAGAGTTCGTCTTTGTGATCGGGGATACCGGCGCCGGCAAGACCACGATGATGAAGCTGCTGCTGCGCGAGGAGAAGATCGACTCCGGCTCCCTCACCGTCAACGGCTTCGATCTCGGCCGGATGCCCGCCTACCGCGTCCCGAAGTACCGCCGCAAGCTCGGCGTCGTCTTCCAGGATTTCCGGCTCTTTCCCGGGATGACGGTGGAGGAGAACGTTGCGTTCGCCCTCCGCGTGATCGGCACGCCGAAAAAGCTGATCCGCAGCAAGGTCCTTCACATGCTGCGCACCGTCCAGCTGGAGGAAAAGATGAAGCGCTATCCGGGCGAGCTCTCCGGCGGCGAGCAGCAGCGCGTTGCGCTGGCGCGGGCGCTGGTCAACAGCCCGGAGATCATCATCGCGGACGAGCCGACCGGCAACATCGACCCCGCCATGTCAAAGGCGATCATGGATCTCTTGGTGATGGTCAACAACCTTAACAAAACGGTCATCGTGGTCACGCACGAGCGGGAGCTTGTCAGCCATTACGGCAAACGGACCATCTTCCTTGAAAACGGGAAAGCGCGGGAGTATCTTCCCGGAGGGGCCGAGAGATGAGAAGAAAACAGTACAATCCCTTTTATTTTATCGGACAGGCGTTCCGGGGACTTTTCCGTAATCTTTCCGCCACCGTGGGCTCTCTCTTCGTTCTGATCTGCTGCCTCGTTCTGATCGGCAGCTCCTTTCTCCTGATGAGAAACGTCACGGGCAACCTCAACAACCTCTCGATGATGAACAAGATCGTCGTGTTTTTGAAGTACGATATCTCCCCCGAGCGCGCAAACGATATCCGCCGTGAGATCGAGGGCTACAAGGATCTCGGCAATCTCAGGGTGCAGTACGTTTCCAAAAAGGAGGCGCTGCAGAACCTGATCGACGAGTCGGAGGAGAACGCGGCGCTGTACGGCTCGATCCCCGAGGCGGACAACCCCCTCGCGGACAGCTTTATCATCGAGTACGACGACGCGTCCAAGGTAAACTCCCTTGACTACAAGCTCCGGCAGATCGAGGGGGTCCGCAAGGTCAACAACCGCCTCGACCTCGCCGTTAAGGTCAACGCCTTCAAAAACGGGATGGCGGTCGTCTTCTTCTTCTTTTTCGTCGCTTTGATGGCGGTCGGCGTCTTCGTGATCATCAACACCGTCAATCTCTCGGTAATGATGCGGGCGGACGAGATCTACGTGATGCGCTACGTCGGCGCCTCGCGCAGCTTCATCGCTCTGCCGTTTATCCTCGAGGGGACGATCCTCGGCGCCGCGGCGGCGGGCGCGTCCTATTTCGTCGTTCGCTGGCTCAACGGCTACGTGATCGAAAAGTTCTCCGCCAATCTCGAGATGATCCGCATCGCTCCCTTTTCCGAAAATCAGCAGCTCGTGCTGTGGGGCTTTTTCGGGATCGGGGTCCTGGCCGGCATCATCGGCAGCACCATATCCATCCGGCGTCCGATGGACGCCTGAAAACAGGAGGGCTTTATGAAACGGAACGTGTTCAAAAAAACCGTCAGCCTGCTTCTCCTCTTTGTTTTTCTCTTTACCGCTTTGCTGCTCCCCGCTTCCCGCGTTGCGACGGGGGAGGAATACTCCGACGCGACGACGAAGGCCTATGAAGAGGAGCTGGCCCGCCTGCGCGGCGAGCAGGACAAGGTCTGGGCGACCTTGACCTCGATCCGCTCGCGGGAGGGGGACGTGGAGGAGTATATCGCTTCTCTGAAGGCGCAGATCGCCACGACCGAGGACAAGCTCGAGGTCTCCGAAAAGCTCCTCGCTTCTCTGGAGGCGAGCATCGCCTCCGCAAACGAGAGCATCGGGGAAAAGAACGCCCGCATCGACGAGATCTACGCAAACTTCCTCAACAGCGTCCGCATTTCCTACGAGGAAGGGGCCGCCTCCTACCTGGAGATTTTGCTCGACTCGCGCAGTCTTTCCGATTTTCTCTCCCGTACCGAGCAGGTCAACAGTCTGCTCTCCTATGATCTCCGGCTGAAAGAAAAGCTGGAAGCGACCCGCGCCTCCCTGGAGGACGACCGGGCGACGCTGGAGGAAAAGTACGAAAAGCAGAAACAGTACCGCGAGGAGCTGGACGTGGACCGCGCCAAGCTGAACGTCCTGCTCGAGGAGCAGGAGACCAACATCAAAAACCTCCAGGCAAGCGAGGCGGAGGCCGCCGCCCAGTACGCGAAGTATCAGGCGGAAAAGGAAAAGGTCGACGCCGAGATGGAGGCGTACATCCAGCAGAAGCTGCGCGAGCTGGAGGAGCAGCGCCGCCGCGAGCAGGAGGCCGCCACCCAATACGTCGGCGGGATGCTCTCCTGGCCGGTGGACGGCTCGCTCTACCATATCATCACCTCCAGCTACGGGCAGCGCACCTATCTCACCTACGGCTACTGGACGACCGACTTCCACCACGGGATCGATATCAACGCCGGCTGGGGGACGGACGTTCACGCCGCCAACGCGGGCACCGTGGCGATCGCGGGCTGGAGCGATTCCTACGGCTACTACGTTCTGATCGACCACGGCGGCGGATATTCCACCCTTTACGCGCACAATTCCAGTCTCTGCGTTACGGCGGGACAGACGGTCGCGCGCGGACAGCTGATCTCCTATTCCGGCAACACCGGCTGGTCCTTCGGCGCGCACCTGCATTTCGAGGTCCGCTATCAGGGCTCGAGGATCGATCCTCTCACGCCCGGTCTGCTCGCCTCGCCGTCGAACCTGATCATTATGGAATGATCGGATCCTGATGAAAGAGGGATAATCCGGCAGCCGGCTGCCGCCGGCTGCCGCTCCTTTATGATGAAAACGAAATATACCGTTCTGCTTACCGTTCTGCTTTGTCTTCTCTGCGTTGCGATCACCTTCCAGTGCACCTCAACGGCGATGCAGCGCAAGTATCGCCTCGCGGAGGGGGAAACCGCCGCCCCCGCGGCGGAGGAAGACGGAACGGACGGCGTCTATCTGACGCCCGCTCTGCTGGAAAAACTGAAGAATATCGCGGCCGTGTACCGCGAGTACTACGTGGACGAGATCGACCCGGACTATTTTGCCGATATGGTCATGCGCGGCTTTGTCGCCGGCACGGAGGACCGGTTCGGTCAGTATCTCAACAAAGAAGAAACAGAGGAGTACCTCTCCGAGCGCGAGGGGGAGTTTGCCGGGATCGGCATTTCCGTCGTCTATAACGCGGAGTGGGCAGCGCTGGAAACGATCAGCGTGTACGCTGCGTCTCCCGCGGAAGCGGCGGGGATGCGCCCCGGCGACCTGATCGTGGCGGTCGGCGACGAGTCGGTCGCTTCCCTCGGGTACTACGGCGCGGTCGCCGGGATGCGCGGCGCGGTCGGAACGACGGTGAACTTCACCGTTTACCGGCCGGACGAGGCGGGCGAGATCCCCTTTTCCATCGTCCGGCAGACGGTGGAGGAGGTCACGGTCAACTGGCATTTTTACAGCGACAGCTCGCATAAAATGGCAGTCGTGCGGATCCTCGGCTTCAACGCGAAAACTCCCGCGCAGTTTTTCGAGGCGGTCGGCGCGGCAAAAGAGCAGGGCGCGGAGGGCTTTCTCTTCGACCTGCGCTCCAATCCCGGCGGAAATCTGGACGCCATCTGCGAGATCCTGGATTTCCTTCTCCCCGAGGGGCCGATCATCCGGATCGACTACAAGGGCGAGGAAAACGATAAACAGATCAATTCGGACGCCGCCTGTCTGGATATGCCGATGACGGTACTTGTCAACGGCAGTACCGCCAGCGCGGCGGAGCTCTTCTCCTCCGCTCTGCAGGACTACAAGCTCGCCAGGGTCGTCGGCACGCAGACCTACGGCAAGGGGACGATGCAGTCGCTCGTTCCGCTTTCCGACGGGAGCGTCGTTTCGCTCACCGTGGCGTACTATCTCCCCCCGTTTTCGGAGAACTATCACGCCAAGGGCGTGACCCCGGACGTGATCTCCGAGCAGCCGGAGGAGGAAAAAACGGTCAATCTCAACAAACTGACCGACGCAAACGATTCTCAACTCCGCGACGCGGCGCGGGTCCTTCGCGAAGCGATCGAAGCCCGCTGAAAAATAAAAAAACAAAACAGATCAGGAGAAAAGACATGGCAGCAAAGCAACTGTTCAATACCGAAGAGGGGCTGCGTTCCCTCAAAGAGGAGCTCGATTTCCTCAAAAACCACAAGCGCCAGGAAGTCAAGGAAAATCTGGCGACCGCCCGTTCCTTCGGCGACCTGAGCGAAAACTCCGAGTACGACGAGGCCCGCAACGAGCAGGCGAAGGTCGAGGCGCGTATCGCCGAGCTGGAGCAGATCATCCTCAATACCTCCGTCGTGGACGAGAGCGGGCTGGATCATTCCACCGCGCACCTCGGCTCCACCGTGAAGCTGAAGGATCTTGCCGCCGGCAAGGAGAAGATCTACAAGATCGTCGGCTCCAACGAGGCGGATCCCTTTGAAAACAAGATCTCCGACCGCTCTCCCATCGGCGTTGCGCTGATCGGAAAGCAGAAGGGGGACGAGGTTTCGATCCATACCCCGAAGGGCGAGAAAAAAATGAAGATCCTTGAAATCACGAGGACGGCAAAGGACTGACAAGATGCAGGAAAACAAGAACGCGGCGCCGGAGGCGCTGCCCTCCACCAGCGAGCGCGCCGTCCGGCGGCAGAAGCTGGCGGATCTGATCGCGGAAGGGAAGAACCCCTATCTGCTGACAAAGTTTGAAGCAACTCACCACAGCGCCGGGATCACGGCGCGTTACGGCGAGCTGGAAGGGAAGGACGTGACCGTCGCCGGGCGGATGATGGTCAAGCGAGTGATGGGCAAGGCGTCCTTCTGCAAGGTGCAGGACAAGGACGGGGTCATCCAGTGCTACGTTGCGCGGGACGACCTCGGGGAGGAGGCGTACGCCGCCTTCAAAAAGCTGGACGTCGGGGATCTGGTCGGCGTTTCCGGGTTCGTCTTTCAGACCAAGACCGGCGAGATCACGGTCCACGCAAAGAAGATCACGCTCCTCTCCAAATCTCTCAACCCCCTGCCGGAGAAGTTCCACGGGCTGCAGGATCCGGATATGCGCTACCGCCAGCGCTACGTCGATCTGATCGTCAATCCGGAGGTCCGGGATACTTTTATCAAACGTTCGAAGATCATCAGCGAGATCCGGCGTTTTCTTGACGCGCGCGGCTTTATGGAGGTCGAAACGCCGATGCTCGTCGCCAACGCCGGAGGCGCCGCCGCCCGCCCCTTTGAAACGCACTATAACGCCCTCGACGAGGACGTCAAGCTCCGCATTTCGCTCGAGCTTTACCTCAAGCGTCTGATCGTCGGCGGGCTGGAAAAGGTCTACGAGATCGGCCGCGTCTTCCGCAACG
>CAMKAU010000072.1 GCA_946410595.1 uncultured Clostridia bacterium | reverse complement strand
AGGAAAAGGAAAGGACGAAAAAAACGATGTTCGGCTCATCACGTATCACCGTCACGCTGGACGGCGGGACCCTCACGATCTCCCCGCGCGGGGAGATCGATCACCACAGCGCCAGAAGTCTCCGGGACCGTATCGACAACGAAATGTATCTCAACCGCCCCGCGATCCTGATCCTGGATCTGTCCGGCGTGGATTTTATGGACAGCTCGGGGCTCGGGCTGCTGCTCGGCCGGTATCAGCGGGCGTCTGAGATCGGCTGCGATCTCAAACTGGCGGGATGCAGCGCAAGGACGAAAAAAATACTGGAACTGTCGGGAGCGGACAAGCTCTTTGACTTTTTGGCGAAAGCCTGAGAGGAGGAGAAGATGAAAAACAGCAACAAAACGGCGTCCGCGGGAGAAGGACGCAGAGTCGTGAACGAAATGCGCCTCCGGCTTCCCGCCCTGTCGCAGAACGAGGGCGTCGCCCGCGGGACGGTCGGCGCTTTCCTTGCCCAGCTTGATCCCACGGTGGAGGAACTGGCGGATCTGAAGTGCGTCGTCTCGGAGGCGGTCACCAACTGCGTCGTCCACGCGTACGGCGGCAGGGGCGGCGCGATCTACATAACCGTCAGGGCGCGCGCCAACCGCGAGGTGGAGCTCTCCGTCCGGGACCGGGGCTGCGGGATCGCAAACGTCCGGGAGGCGATGCAGCCCATGTTCACCACCGACAAAAGCGGCGAGCGGAGCGGGATGGGATTTGCCGTGATGCAGGCGTTCTCCGACCGGGTGCGCGTCCTCTCCGCGGTGGGGAAGGGGACGAAGGTTACGGTGATCAAACGCCTTTCCCCCGCCGGGGAGCTATGAAAGAGGAGAAAAAAACGCCCTCCCCTTTCTTTGCCGACAATCTTTCCCTCGTCCGCGCCACCGCGGCGGGGGACGAGGACGCGGCCGAAAAACTGCTGGAACTCAACCGCGGGCTCGTCGTCAGTCTTGCGCGCCGTTTCCTTTCCAGGGGAGCGGAAGCGGAGGATCTGATCCAGCTCGGATCGATCGGACTATTCAAGGCGGCCCGCAGCTTTGACGAGACGCGCGGCGTTGCGTTTTCCACCTACGCGACCCCCCTGATCCTCGGCGAGATCCGCAAATATCTGCGCGATAACGGGCAGATCAAGGTCTCCCGCCGGCAAAAGCAACTCGGCGCGATGGTCCTGCGGGAGAGGGAAAGGATCGCCGCGGAGACCGGGAGGGAAGCGCGTATTTCCGAGATCGCAAAGCGGCTGGGGATCTCCGCGTCGGACGCCGCCGACGCGCTCGACGCCGTCAGCGCCGTCGTCTCCCTCTCGGAGCCGGTGGCGGGGCAGAGGGAGGACCGCACCCTCGGGGAGATCCTCGCCGCCCGGACGGACGAAGCGGAGGAGACCGTCGAGCGGATCGCCCTCCGGGCCGCGCTCAAAAAGCTCCCGCCCTTCTGGCGCTCGCTCCTCTCCCTGCGCTACGGGCGCGAGCTGTCCCAGCAGAAGACCGCGGAGATCCTCGGCGTTACGCAGGTCAAGATCTCGCGGGAAGAGAAAAAGATGCTCGCCTTTCTCCGTTCGGAACTTGCCTCCGGCTGAACCGGCCGGGGGCTTTTTATTTTACGGTTATCGAATATCTGTTTCGGAATGCGTCAAGGAAACCGCCGGTTGCCGCTTGGGAAATCCGCTTCCGGCAAGCGTTTTTTCGAAAAAAGACAATGTTAGATATTTATAAAACAAACGCGGCCGCTTGCCGCCTTGCATATTAGATATGTCTCGAACATATCCCGTTTTTCCGGAAAGCCGTTGCAAAAACCGCCGGGATCCGCTATAATCGGAGTATGCTAACGTACGATAAAACCATCCGCCCGCTCCTTTTCGACTATCTCGACGAGCGGTACGGCAAGATCCGCACCTTTGAGGAGCTCTGTATCGGGAAAAGCCGCGCGGACGTCCTCGCGGTAACGGAGGGGCGGTTCATCGGGCTCGAGATCAAGAGCGACGCCGACAGTTACGCCCGCCTTGCCGCGCAGGTAAAGGATTACGACAGATACTGCGATTACTGCTTTCTCGTCTCGGGGGAGCGGCACGGAGGCCGCGCGGCGGAGCATCTGCCCTCCTACTGGGGGATTTTGGTGGTGACCCTGCGCCGGGAGGGCGCGTCCATCCGCGAGGAGAGGGCCGCCGCCCCCGTCCCGCGGGATAAACTGCGCTGTCAGCTTTCTCTCTGCTGGCGGCGGGAGCTTTCCCTCCTCCTCCGGCAGAACGGCTGCCCCAAATACGCGGGCAAATCCCGCAAGTTCGTGACCGACAAGCTGCTGGAAAAGGTCCCGCGCGAGCGGCTCAAAAGCCAGCTCTGCGAGCTGCTTTTCGAGCGGGATTACACCGTTTTTGAGGACGCGTGAGCGCCCTTTGTCCCTTTCTTTTTTGCTTTTTGTTGACAAAACGCCCGGCGCGGGGCTATAATAAGACAGACGACCGAAAGGAGAAGAAAGACTATGGTACTTGATCGGATCGAAAAGCTCGGGCTCTATCTCAGCGCCGACAAGATGGAAAAACTGCGCCCCGTCCTCTCCCGCCTGAACGAAAACAGCGAGGAAGGGAAGTACGAGGTCGACGGAGACGATCTCTACATCAAGGTCCTCAGCTACGATACGAAGGACAATCCGGCGGACTGCCGCACCGAGGCGCACAACGCCTATATCGACATTCAGGTCACGCTCTCCGGGGTGGAAGGCATCGGCGTTTTCGAGCGTTCCGCCTTGACTCCCTGCGACGATTACGACGAAAAAAAGGACGTGATCCACTACACCGCCGCCGGCGAGGCGATGATCGCCGATCTCTGCGTGGCGCCGGGCTATTTCGCCCTGCTTTACCCGCACGAGGCGCACCGCCCGAAGGAGACGGTCGACCCCAAGCGTACGCATATCCGAAAACTCGTGATCAAAATCAAACTCTGAAACACGCAAAGCGGGGCAAAAAGCCCCGCTTTGCCTTTTCCCGGAGACGATATGAAAAAACGCTGCTTGTCTTCCTCTCGCCGGCGCTCTGCGCGCTGATTTTGCCCCGTTTTTTCTCCCCGTTTCGGCGGATTTCGGCGATTTTGCCGGGGACGACGACTGCGGCGGCTACGACCGGGTCGTGACCTCGATCGGGAGGATTTCCCGGCGTACTCTCTGACAAAGAAAAACCCCGTCCGGGCGACAAAGCACCCGGACGGGATTTTTTCTTTTTTCAGTCCGGCAGCGTGAAGTCCGCGCATTCGCGGGAAGCGACGTGCTCCCGGACGTAGCCGGCGGCGGCGAGGTGGAGAGGGTTTTTCTGGTATCCGTCCAGCGCCGCCTCGTCGGTAAACTCGGTATAGAGCAGCATATCGCCCGTCGAGGAGGGGAGGGGATCGGTGATCACCCGGATCGAGAGGAGGCCCGGGATCTTGCCCGCCAGCCCTTCGAGCTTTTCCCGGGCGGTCTTTTTGATCTCCGCCTTTTCCCCGGGGGTGTAGGTTTCCTTCAGTTTCCAGATCAGAACGTGTTTTGTCACGGCGTTTTTCCTCCTTACAGACTCATCAAAATCGGCAGGATCATCGGCTTGCGCTTCGTTTCGTGGCTGATGAAGCGGGCGATATCGTCCTTCAGTTTCGTTTTGATCTCCGTACGGTCGGAGAGACCGCGGTCAAGACTCCCCTCGATCGAGGCGAGCGCCACCTTGCGCATCTCGTCCATCAGGCCCTCCGCCTCCCGGACGTAAACGAACCCGCGGGAGACGATGTCCGGCCCTCCGATCAGGAGGCGCTGGGACATATCCACCGTTACGACGACGACGATCAGCCCGTCCTCGGCGAGATGCTTGCGGTCGCGCAAAACGATATTGCCGACGTCCCCGATGCCGAAGCCGTCGATCAGTACCCGGCCGCTTTGCACGGCGCCCGCAAACTTCATCGAGTTCCGGCCCACCTCGATCACCTTGCCGATATCGGAGATCAGGATGTTTCTGGAGTCCATGCCCATCGACTCGGCGAGCTGCTTGTGCTGATAGAGATGGCGGTGCTCCCCGTGGACGGGGATAAAGAACTTCGGCTTGGTGAGGGCGTGCATCAGCTTCAGCTCCTCCTGGCAGGCGTGGCCGGAAACGTGGACGTCCGCCACCGCGTCGTAAAGAACGGAAACGCCGCGCGCCAGAAGGGAATTGATGACCTTGCCGACCAGCTTTTCGTTGCCGGGGATGGGGTTTGCGCTGATGACGACGAGGTCGCTCTGGCCGAGGGTGACCTTGTCGTGCTCGGCGGACGCCATGCGCGAGAGGGCGGACATCGGCTCGCCCTGGCTGCCGGTCGTGATCAGCGTCAGCTGCTCCGGCTTGTACTTTTTGATCTCGTTGATATCGATCAGGACGCCCGCGGGGAGGTCCATGTAGCCGAGGTCGATCGCGGCGCCGAGAATGTTGAGCATACTCCGGCCGGTCACGGCGACCTTGCGGCCGTGCTTTGCGCTCGTGTCGATGATCTGCTGTACCCGGTGAACGTTCGACGAGAAGGTCGCGATCACGATCCTCTTGTCGGGGTTTTTGTCAAAGATGCTGACAAGGGACTGCCCCACCTTTTTCTCGGACGGGGTAAAGCCCGGCCGCTCGGCGTTGGTCGATTCGCAGAGCAGGAGGGTTACGCCCTTCTGCCCGATCTCGCCGAGGCGGGTGATATCCATCATCCGGCCGTCGATCGGCGTCAGATCGAGCTTGAAGTCGCCGCTGTGTACCACGTAGCCGATCGGGGTCTTGATCGCAAGGCAGCATGCGTCCGCGATCGAGTGGTTGACGCGGATGAACTCCGCGGAAAAGACGCCGAGGGAAACGGTGTCTCCCGCTTCCACGCAGCGCAGGTCGGGGACGTTCGGGAGCGCGTGCTCGGAAAGCTTTTTTTCCACGATGCCGAGGGTAAGGCGGGTGCCGTAGATCGGCGGATTGATCGAGCGCAGAACGTAGGGGATCGCGCCGATGTGGTCCTCGTGGCCGTGGGTCAGCAGGATGCCGCGGATCTTCGCCTTGTTCGCTTCCAGATAGGAAATATCCGGGATCACGAGATCCACGCCGAACATATCGTCGTCCGGGAAGGCGATCCCGCAGTCGATCACGATGATATCGTTGCCGTACTCCAGTACGGTCATATTTTTGCCGATCTCGCCGAGACCGCCGAGGCAGATGACCTTCAGCTTCTGCTTTTCTTCCTTTGCCTCCGCGGCGGCCGCCTTTTTCGGGCGGGGACGCAGAAGGGTCCGCGCAGCGGGCGCCTCCGGCCGGCGGTTCTTCTGCAGCGGAGCCGGCTGCGCCTTCGGCGCTTTCTGCTTTTTCTGGCGGGGCTGTTTCTGCTGGGCCTGCTTCTGCGGGACCTGCTTCTGCTGGGTCTGCGCCTGCTGAGACTGTTTCTGTTGGGATTGTTTTTTCTGATTGTTTCTTGCCATAAAATCTCCTATTTTGTATTGCTCAAAACATACGGGTAAACCGGAGAAGGAGAGCGCCTTCTTCGGACGGGTGTGAGTATGAATCTGTCGGGTACAGCAAAACAAGACTGACGCGCGAAACCCGCGCTCAGTCGGATGTATGGCGGCAAAATCCGGAGACCGGCGACCGCGTTCCCCGCAGAGTATAACGTCCCCTCTGCGGCGGCCAAAACGCGTTTTGCCGCTTTCACGATCACAAAAGCATGGCTATTATACACCCTTTTTTCCGAAAATGCAAGTCCTGCGGCATATTTTATGCCGGGACGGCCCCGGATATGGCGTTTCAGCCGAAAAAGAAGCGGAAAAGGAGCGCCGCGCCCAGCGCGGCGGAGACCCCGCCGAGAAACCAGCAGAGGCGCGTTTTTCCCTTGCGCTCCCGGCGGGCGGGCAGGGGGCCGTTTTCCTCCACGATGCGCTCCGCCTCCAGAACGAGCGCGTTTTCCGATACGGGAGCGCGCTCCTCGTCCCGCAGGATAAAGTACGCCTCCTCAAAGACGGTATCGCCCATCCCCTTGAGGCGGATCATTTTTTTCTGGCACCCTCTCATCGCATCCTCCTTGTCTTTTTCCGATTTTTTCCCGCCGCCCCTCCGTTTATGCAAACCGTTTTTCTCCTTTTTTGCCATATTTTGTAGAAATATACAAAAAGATTGACAAAAAAGGAAAAGGATGATAAAATGACAAAAAACGCGGACGGGACCGTCCGCGGCGCGGAACCGCGGGGAAGGAGAAATCGTATGAAATCCACAGGCATGGTGCGTCCGGTCGATACCCTCGGGAGGATCGTCCTTCCGATCGAGATCCGCAAAACGATGGAGCTCGCCGCCGGGGACGCGGTCGAGATCTTCACGGACGGCAGCCGCATCGTCCTCCAGAAGTATCGTCCCGGCTGCATTTTCTGCGGCAACGTGGATGACCTTACCCTTTATAAAGGCAAGCTCGTCTGCGCGGACTGTATCCGCGCGATGAAAGAGGAAAAGTAAAACAGCAAAGCCGCCGGTTTCGTGAGGATCCGGCGGTCTTTCTTCGGAAGGTTGAAGGTTACAGACAAAACGCGGCGGGAGATTTGGTGCCGCGCGGCTAAACCCTGCGGCGGTCCCAGCCCTACGATGTGAGAAAGCCTCGTGCACTCGTAGGGCGGGGGCTCGTCTCCCGCCGTCCGCCTATCGTATTTGTTGCGCTTTGTTCGCGCTCTCTCTATTCTATCCCTTTTCAAAAAGTCTTTTGCCTGTTTTACTTCAGAAAAGCAGGTTATTTATTCTCTAACTCCCCTGCGGCGAGGAGAAAGCCGGCGGCGATATCCCCGCCGGAGGAGGCGCCTACCGCAAGCAGGGCGGCGAGGGCGTCCGGGAGGTCCCGCTCTTCGATCAGCGCGTCGGCGAAATCGGCGACGACTTCAAAAAAACCGTCCTCCGTCGCGGCGGCGAGGTACGCCCGGCTGACCGCCCCGGTCAGCGGGAGGAGGGGAAGGAGCGCTTCGCGGAGCCGGCGCGCCGTCTCCGCGATCCCCGGCGCGGCGGGCGAAAAGGCGTTCAGACAGTAAAGGACCCCGCAGAGGAGATCGTCGCCGGAGGGGGTAAGCCCCTCGCCCAGTCCGATCAGCCTGCCCGCCGCGGCGGAAAGCGCCGCGGCGTCTTTTTTGCCAAAGAGCGCGTCGAGGAGGACGGAGATCCGCGGCAGCGCAAGCGCGAGATAGGGCCGGGAGGAGAGAAAGGCGGGATCCGGCTCCTTTCCGAGCAGAGGGAAAACGGCGGGGGAAAAGCCGCCGCCGCTTGAGGCGGCGAGGAGGGAAGCCGCCTCCCGCACGCGCTCCGGCGCCGGCAGGACGGTTTTTGCGGCTCGCCGCCCGTCCGGGAGAACGTCCCGGAGGCAGAGCTCGCCGGAGGGGGTAAGGATCCTTGCGGTCAGAGCGCCGCTCTCCCCTTCGTCTGCGAGGAGAGAGACCTCCGTTCCCTCCGCAAAGAGGGGGCGCAGGCCGGCGTAATCGGATACCCCGATCCCGAAGGGAACGCTCCCGCGCCGCCGGTCAAAGAGCATGAGAAGCCCGTTTGGGAGCGAGAGGTACGCCGCGCCGGAATAAGCGCCCGCGATCCTCCCTTGCCCGCCTTGCCGGAGCAGAGCGTGCGCGCGCGCCCCGCAGAGGGGGCGCTCTTCTGTCAGTACCGTCATCTTTTTCCTTCCCCGTGTGTGTTTCGCCTATATGATAGCACAGGCGGGGGCGTTTGTCATCCCTTTTCGGCAATTTCGCGGAATAGGGGAAGCAGCTGTTTTCCTTCGCGCATCGCGTCAAGCGCCTCGGGGAGCCGCTCGAAGCAGGCGACGAGCGAGTAGGGCTTTTTTTCGGGATCGTCCTGCAGCATCGGAAGAAAATAGTAGTTTTTCCGGTTGTAGAGCGCCGCGATATTCGCCAGACTCGCCCCCATCGCGTCGTTGGTCGCGGGGGCGAGCAGGATCCTGCCGTTGCGGCGGAGGTGGGCTTTTGCCGCCATCGTGACCGCCGTGTCGGATAGACCGGCGGCAAGCCGCGCCATCGTCGCGCCCGTGCAGGGGCAGACGATCAGCTCGGAGAGGGGCGTCTTCGGCCCGAGCGGCTCCGCCTCCGCCACCGTGTAGACGCCCCGCCTGCCGCAGATTTTCTCCGCTTTTGCCGTGAAGTCGGCGGCGGCGCCGAAGCGGGTGTCGGTCCCCGCCGCGGCGGGGGAGAAGATCGGCAAAAGATCCTCGCCCCTCTCGCGGAGCGCGCGCAAAGCGGCGAGCGCCCGCGCGTGCGTGCAGAAGGAACCGCAAAAGGCAAAACCGGTCATTCGTTTTCCTCCTCCCGCAGCCGCGCGAGAATACAGTCGCCGAGGATAGCGGCGGCGGTCTTCGGCGCCGTTTTGCCCGGCAGGGAGAGGGCGCGGATCACCCGTACGCGCATCTGCGCGGCGGCGGCGGGATCCACGCCGCCCTCGCCGGAGGCGAGATCGAGCAGGACGGTTTCCTCTCCGAAGAGGGAGAGCAGCGGCTGCCCGATGATCCGGCTCGGCACGGTGTTGATCACGGCGTCCGGCCGGACGGCGGAAAAACGCGTGAGAAAGTCCGGCTCGGTCAGGGGGAGCGGAACGCAGCCGCACACCTCCGCCTCGGCCAGATCGCGCCGGGAGCGCGCGCAGACGGTCACGCGCCCGCCAAGCGAAACGAGCGCCCGCGCCACGGCGCGTCCCACCCGCCCGAAGCCGAAGATCGCAAAGCGCGAACCCGCCACGGTAACGGGCATCTCCCGCAAAAGGATCTCCAGCGCCCCCTCCGCCGTCGGCAGGGCGTTTTTGATCTGCAGCTCCTCGCAGGCAAAATAGTCGTAAACGGCAACCCCCTTTTCCCGCAGACGGGAAAGAAAGGAGGGCTCCGCCTTCCCGGCGAGCAGGAGCGTTCCCTCGGGCAGAAAATCCGCCAGCTCCGAGAGGCGCAGCGCTTTGTCGGAAAACAGCGGACAGTTCACCGTAACGCCGTCCCGGGTGCAGGGAAGCGGCAGGATCACCGCGCCGCTCTCCCGGACGGCGCTTTGCCAGTCGGCGCAGCGCACCGCGTCGCCGATCCCGGCGGAGGCGGGAACGCCCCAGACGGCGGTTTCATATCGTTTTGCCAGCCGCTCGGCAAGCAGGCATTGGCGCAGATCGCCCCCGAGCACGGCAAGTTTGTTTTTTTTCTTCATCACAGCTCCGTATCGAAATGGTTTTCTATCCACAGAGTATGCGGCGGCGGAAAAAAGGTCGCGTTTTCCTCCGTTTTCCCCGAAATTGAAAAAAAGGATTGCAAGCCGCGCGATCCGGTGTTATACTGTATTTGTATAAGAAGATAAAAACCCTTTCCCGCGTTTCCCGATCCCGGAAAAACGAACGAAAAAAGGAGAACAGCATGGCAAAGCTCTACTTCAAGTACGGCGTGATGGGCTCCGCCAAAAGCGCGCAGGCCCTGATCACCAAATTCAATTACGAGGAAAAGGGGATGCGCGTCTGGCTCATCAAGCCCTCGACCGACACGCGCGACGGAGCGGGCGCCGTATCCTCCCGCATCGGGCTGTCCGCCGAGGCGGACGTCATCACGCCGGAGACGGATATCGTCCGGCTCTTCCGCTCCCATCCCCGCACCGACGTCATCATCGCGGACGAGTGCCAGTTTTTTACCGAAAAGCATATCGACCAGCTCCGCTTTCTCGTCGACGGGTACGACGTGCCCGTGCTCTGCTTCGGACTGCGGACCGACTTTCGCACCCGTCTTTTCCCGGGCAGCCGGCGGCTCTTTGAG
>CAMKAU010000071.1 GCA_946410595.1 uncultured Clostridia bacterium | reverse complement strand
ACGTCAAGACCCTCGAGGATATCTTCCTCGATCTGACCGGCGGGGACGAACCGGAGCCCGAAGAGGAGAGGGAAGAGTCTCCCGCCGCCCCCTCCGCGCCGGAAGGCCCGGAGGACGCGGACGGGGAAGAGAAGAACGGCGAAAACGACAAGGACGGCGGGGACGGCTACAAGCCCCTGTTCGGCTGAAAGGAGAAGCAAGATGGGTTCTGTCTATAAAAAGGAACTGCGTTCCTATTTCTGCAATATGCAGGGCGCGATCTTTTCCGGTTTTCTCCTTCTGATCGCCGGTATTATGACCGTCCTCTATAATCTCAAGGGGCTTTACCCCAATTTTGAGTACGTCCTCTCGGACACCGGCTTTATCTTCCTTCTGATCGTCCCGATCGTAACGATGCGCGTTTTCGCGGAGGAAAAGCACGCGAAGACCGATCAGCTCCTCTATTCGCTGCCGCTGAAGGTAACGGATATCGTCCTCGGCAAGTATTTCGCCGCCGTGACCGTCTTCCTCCTTCCCGTCGGCGTGATGTCTCTTTACCCGCTGATCCTCTCGCTTTACGGCAAGGTCAACTTTGCCGCCGCCTACGGCGCGCTCTTCGGCTTTATCCTGCTCGGCTGCGCGCTGCTCGCGATCGGGATGTTCATTTCCACGCTGACCGAGAGCCAGGTCATCGCGGCGGTCATCAGCTTCGGCACGCTGCTGCTGCTCTATCTGATGAAGGCCCTGACCTCCCTGATCCCGAACACCTCCGGCGCGTCGTTTGTCGCCTTTTCCGTCGTCGCGGTCCTCTTCGGACTGCTCGTCTGGGCGATGACGAAGGACCGGTACGCCGGACTCTTCACCGCGCTCCTCGCGGAAAGCGCGCTGGTCTTTCTCTATTTCAAGTTCAAGGACAGCTTCGCCGGTCTCTTTGCCAAAGTGATGGAAAAGCTCTCGGTCTTCGACCGTTTCTCCGGCTTCGTAAACGGGATCTTCGATCTGACCGCCGTCGTCTATTACCTCTCCGTCGTCGCCTTCTGCGTCTTCCTTTGCGTGCAGTCGGTCGAAAAGAAGAGATGGAGTTAAAGAGGTGCGAACGATGAAAAACGAAACGAAAACGAAAAACGCCCGCGCCCTCCGCGCCGGCGGATACAGCGTGCTGATCACGGCGATCGCGCTGGCGGCTTTGATCTTTGTCAACCTAATCGTCGCGGCGCTGCCCGCCTCCGTTACCCGGCTCGACGCGACCTCCGCCGGGCTTTACACGCTCGACGGGCAGACCGAGCAGATCCTCTCCGCGGTCTCCGAGGAGATCACCCTCTACCATATTTGCCAGAACGGCAACGAGGACGGCAGGATTACCGAGCTGCTCGACCGCTATGCCTCCGCAAACGGGAAGATCAGGGTCAAAACGGTCGACCCCGTTGTCTCCCCCGCCTTCGTGGCAAAGTACACCGAGGACTCCCTCAAGGACAACAGCGTGATCGTGGAAAGCGGCAAACGCTTCAAGGTCGTACCATATTCCGAGATGATCTATACCGACTACTCCAACATCACCGAAGAAGAGAAGTACTATTATTTCAACTACGGCGTCCGGCCGACGGGAACGCCCGTCTTCGCCGGGGAGAACGCCCTGACCTCCGCCGTCGACTTCGTCACCGTCCCCTCGGTGCCGAAGCTCTACGCCCTGAGCGGGCACGGCGAAACCGCGCTCTCTACCACGATGACGGGTTATATCGAGGACGAAAACATCGAGTTTGAGACGATCAGCCTGCTCACTTCCTCCTCGCTTGAGGAGCCGGGCGCCTTTACGGACGGGCTTTCCGGCGGCGCCGTTCAGGTGCCGGAGGACGCCTCCTGCATCCTGCTGAACGCCCCGACCTCCGACCTCTCCGACGAGGAGCTGACCGCCCTGCTCGACTATCTGGGAAACGGCGGTACGCTCGTCGTTACCGCCGATTACCGCACGGCGGATCTCCCCAATATGGTCAAGCTGGCAAACGCCCTCGGGCTGGAGATCCCCGGCAGTCTTGTGATCGAGACCTCGCAGAGCTACTACACCCGGGCCGCCTACTGGCTCCTGCCGAAGGCGCAGTCCCACGAGATCACCTCTCCCCTGATCTCCGCGCAGAAATACGTTCTCTTCGCCAGCTCCCACGCGATGACGGAGGCGGAGACCCTGCCGGACGGCGTGACCGTTACCCCGCTGTTTCTCACCAGCGCGGACGCGGTCGCCAAAGCGTCCACGTCCTTCCAGCTTGCCGCCTATGAAGAAGGCGACCTGCAGGGGCAGTTTATCACGGCGGCGGCCGTTACGATCGGAGAGGGCAAGGCGGTCTGGTTCGCCTCCCCGTATCTCACCGATTCCGGCGCCGATCAGATGACCAGCGGCGGCAACTCCGGCGCGTTCCTCAACGCCCTCGGCTGGACCTGTGAAAAGCCGAGCAGCGTGACGATCCGCACGATCGAATTAACGGTCGAGCCGCTCACCGTCGCGGAGAGCTCCGCCAATTTCTGGATGGTCCTTCTCGCGATCCTCGTTCCCGTTTCCGCTCTCGGAGCCGGGCTGCTTATCTGGGCAAGGAGGCGCCGCCGGTAATGAAAAAAGGAGTCAAACTGGCCCTTGCGGCGGCTCTGCTCGCCGCGCTCGCGCTCGCGTGGGTCCTTGTCAGCCGCCAAACGGAAGAACCCCTCCCCGCGGAGGAGACGGCGGCGCCGATCGTCCTCGTCGAAGAGGGCGCCGCGGCGCTTTCCTCCCTGCGCTATACGGCGGGGGAAGGGGAGGAGCGCGCCTTCCTTTCCCGCGGCGGGACGTGGTACGCAGAGAAAGACGAAAAAATGCCTCTTGAGCAGACCTCCGTCGCGGAGATCGCCGCTACGCTCGGCTCGGTTACGGCGGCGCGCTTTGTCGTTGCCGACGGCGCCGGCTCCGCGGAGTACGGGCTTGACAGCCCCTCCGCGACCGTGACCCTCGGCTACGAGGACGGCTCCACGCTTTCCTACTATCTCGGCGCCAAAAACGTCCACACCGGGGAGTACTACTTCAACCGGGAAGGGGAGAAGGCGGTCTACACCGTCTCCTCCGCCCTGATCGGCGCCTGCGGAAACGCCCCCGAGGATCTCATCCGCGAGGATAAGATCGAATCGATCCCGCAGGAGAAAGTGACCGCCGTCGCAAGCGAAACGCCCCTCGGCGCGATCACCCTGACCCCCTCGGCCCGTACCGAGACCTCCACCGACGAGGACGGGAAGGAAACGGAAAAGACCGTTACCGTCTACCTTCTTAAAAACGAGGCGGGCGCCGAGGAGGAGCTCGACGAGGAGACCGGCTCCGCGATCCTCGCGGGCCTCCTCTCTCCCACCGTTGTTTCCCGCGTTGATTATTATCTTGAGGAGGAGGAGCTCGCCGCCTACGGGCTCGACGCTCCCGTCAAAATCACCGTTTCCTATACCGAGGAGCGCACCGTCACGGCGGAGGGCTCCTCCGGCGGTACTTTAACCGAGGCGCGGAGCTATACGCTCTCCTTCGGCCGCGTTGCCGACGGGGAGGAGACGAAGACCTATCTGCGTCTCCCCGGTTCCGATATGGCGTTTCTCGTCGACGTCAGCGCGTTTTCCCTTCTTTTCTGAACGGAAACGGCAAAATAACGGTACCCCCTTGCATTTTCACGCGCAGGGGGGTACAATATAGGTGAAAAAACGCGGCAGGAGGCATTATGGAGAGATTTGTGATCACGATCGGCAGACTGTGCGGCAGCGGCGGCACCTCCGTCGGTCAGATCCTGCAAAAAAAGCTGGGGATCCGGCTTTACGACAAAAACCTGCTCCGTCTGGCGGCGGAGGACAGCGGGATCTCCGAGGAGCTCTTCGCCAACGCCGACGAAAAGCTGAAAAACAGTCTTCTCTTCAAGATCTCCCGCCAGGTCTACAAGGGGGAACTGATCCCCCCGGAGAGCGACGATTTCGTCTCCAACCGCAACCTCTTCAACTATCAGGCAAAAGTCCTCAAGGAGCTGGCCGGGCGCGAATCGTTCGTTGTGATCGGCCGCTGCGCCGACTTTGTCCTCCGCGATTGCCCGGGTCTTGTGCGCGTCTTCGTCTGCGCCGGGACCGAGGATTGCGTCGCCAATGAAGTAAAGCGCCTCTCCATCTCCCGCAAGGCGGCGGAGCAGCGCGTTGCCACGATGAACAAACACCGTTCCGAGTACTACCGCTATTATACCGGCCAGACCTGGAACGACCCGCTGCACTACGATCTCTGCCTCAACACCTCGGCGATGACCTGCGAGCAGGCGGCGGATCTGATCATCGAACGCCTCAGACAAACGGGCAGGATCTGAGCCCGGAAAAAGAAACAGAAGCGCCGGTCCGCTGTCAGCGGACCGGCGCTTTCGCTTTCGGCGAAAACCGGAAAAAATCAGTCGAGCTTCGACCAGTCGGGGTAATGGTTGACGGAGGTCAGCCGGTCAAGGACGGTCAGACGGAAGACGTTGACCCAGGAAACGAGCCAGTCGTTGAGGTAACCGGGGTTGGTCACGCAGTCCGGCCGGTGGCCCCAGCGCGCGTGGTAGAACGCCTCGTTCTGGGAGCCGATCGGGCGTTTCATCCCGTGGTAGACGTTGTTTTCCTCGTCGGCGATGCACTGGGTGCAGTTAAACCAGCTCATCCGCGCGCGGTCGGCCCAGCGTTTGTCGCCGGTGTATTCGGCAAGACGGAGCCACTCGCAGCACATCAGCTCGCCCCACTGGTCGAGCGCGGGATGCTGCACGGAAACGCTCGTGCTGCCGGCGCTGTAATAGCCGTACTTGGCAATGTCGCACTCCGGCCGGAAGGGGATGTCGTAGACGAAGAGCCAGGAGGCAAAGTAGTAGGACGCCTTTTCCGCGTAGGTAAGGAAACGCTTTTCGCCGGTGATCTCGTAGAGGTCGAGCGCGGCGATGATCACGGGCCCGGCGGTCTCCTTGTCAACGCAGGTGCAGTCGATCGCGCCCGCGGTGCAGATAAACTCGTCAAGATCGCGCTTCATATAAAACTCCAGGGACTTGACGGCGTAGGTGAGATACCGCTCGTCACCGATGATGCGGTAGCCGTCGCACAGCGCCATCGTGACGAAGGCGCCGATGGTGCCTTCTCCCTCCGCGCAGGTCCCGTCAAAATCCCAGGCCTTGGCAAAGGCGTATTGTTCGCTGTAATGATCGCAGAAGAAGTCCAGCGTGCGGCGGGCAAATTCGAGGTAATCGGGGCGGTCGATCCCGTTTTTGCGGAGAAGATCCCACAGCTTGAGCATCTCGCACGCCGCCCAGCCGTTGTTGCAGGTCTCGGGGAGCCAGCCGTTGTTGTAGTCGACGTTGCTCGCCCAGGATTTGGAAAAGTCGCGCGGCTTGTAATTCCAGTTGCGGCCCTCGGTGTACCACTCGTAATGGGCGAGCAAAAGCCCGTTGTCGGACTGCTTTTCCACCCACGCATCGCACACGTCGAGCGCGGCGTCCAGGAGGTTTTTGTTGCCGGTGCGCAGGTATTCGAGCACCAGCATCCGGGCGTTCATGATGTTCTGGCCGCACCAGCCGACCTCGTAATGAGAGCTGAAGGCGAGGCCGGTGGATTTCGGCATCGTGCCGGAGGCAAAGAGCCGCTTGCCGCGAAACTCGCGCAGCAGCGTCTGCGTGTAGGAGATGCCGAGCCGCCAGATCTCCTTCGTCGGCCGGGTCACGCCGTGGGTGAAGGGGAAAAGCTCAAGCGCCCGGTCGAGGACCGCGGTGATCCCGTAGTTTTTCCACTTCGGCTCGGAGAGCAGCAAGTAGCAGCGGGAGGTAAAGCTCTCGCCCGGCGCGAGGGTAAGATAGTCGTCGCACCGGTCGGTGTACTTGTCGTTATCGCAGTAGGTAAAGGGCGCTTCCGTCACCGGCCAGTAGATCCGCTGGGAGACGGTTCCGTTCTCCGCCGGACGGACGGAAACGGAGGATTTGACGCTCTCGGGGGAGTCGCCGGAAGCAAACAGCGCGGCGGCGACCGTCTCCGTCTCGGTGACCGAGCAGGAGGGGATCGGCGTGCGGTCGTAGGAGTGGATCCAGGGCTCGCCGTTTTCCGCAAGCATCCCCTTCGGCTCCTTGCCCTCGCCCCACTGGTTGCCGTTGTAGCTGACGCAGGGGATCACCCAATGCGTCGGAACGTACGCCGTGATCAGCTCAAAGATCAGCTTGAAGGTCTTTTTTTCGGAAGACTCGTTTTTTACCGTGTTCTCAAAGAGAAAGAGCCCCTCGCCGCGGTCCTCTACCGACTGCGAAACGCCAAGCCCCGCCTCGGCGGCGGAAACGTCCCTGCCGTCAAGCTCAACGAAGGGCGCTTTCACCCGGCAGACGGCGCGGCCGTCCCCGGCCGAGAAGACCCCGGGTTCTGTTTGCAGAAACTTCATGATCATACCTCCGCGCCCGCAAAAAGTAGGGAAGGGCTTGAGCGGGCTGCACGGTTTTTATTGTAGCATCTTCCGTTCCGTTTGACAAGACAAAACAATAAAATATTGTAAGATATTTTTGTCTTCTTCCTCTTTTCCGGCCTTTTTTACGGGCGGACGGACGGGTTTTTTTACGGTGGTTCAAAACTTTTTATAATATCACAAAGAGAATGATTTGTCAACGAAAAAATTTTGGATTTTTTTACTTCAAAATGGTATTGACAGAAAAACCGTTTCCTATTAAAATAGATATATAAATAGAAAAGGCGTCTCTATATCATTTCGCAGGAAAAGGAGAAGATATGAAAGAGAAAAAAGAGTTGTACTCCCCACCCCGCTTCGAGATTGTCAAGCTCGATTTAGAGAGGATCGTTGTCACGGCCAGCCAGGGAACCGGCGACGGCGTCGATCAGAACAACGACGACCTCAACAACCCCGCCAATTGGTCCTGAAATCAAGGAAAGGAAAGAATCAGAATGAAGAACAAGTTTTTAGCGATCCTTCTCTCCGCGGTCCTTCTGCTCACGATGATCCCCTTCGCGTTTGCTTCCTCCGCCGAAGAGTTTGACGGCATCGCGCAGGAAGTGGGCGACACGGTCATTATCCTGGGAGCCGACGGATTTGGTGTGAATACGAACGTTTTTAACCGTGTATCCAAATTGGCGCCGAAAACGGGAAGAACGATTTTTGTTTTGACATCCACCTATACGTTACCGTTGACAGATAAGGCTGGGAATTCCGATCTTGTTTCCTGCTTTGGCGGCGGCTCCGATTGGAATAATGCTGAATTGGTTTTGACTTCCAAAGTGAAACTTTTAGAGGGATCAACGGTTTGGGATTTTAGGCAGGTAGCGGCAACTTCCGTCAATGATTTGACCGCCGCAAATCTTCCTGACAACGCGAAAAGAACAGTTTCCGATCCGGATGAGATAATCAACGGTATCGGAACGGTTTCTTTGCAGTCTGGAAACAAAACTCAAAACATATTCCGGTTCTATGCGAACACGACGATTGATTATTTGAATTTTCAACAAACCAACACCAATTTCCTGTTCTATCTGAATTACCGGAACGTTACGTTCGGGGAACACTTTACCATTACAACGAACGGCAACACCGACGCGGGTAACTACCCCATTCTCGTGGAGGGGGCCAATGACGGAAAGAATGGTGTAATGGATTGGCCTTATGGTACTACCTTTTCCGGAACACAGACCATCAACGTTTTTGGCGGGACTTGGAACTATATTGCTCCGCGCAGCCGCACAGGGACAATGACCGTCAATGGCACAATTAATCTAAACTTGAAGAATATTGTTGCAAAAGCCGCTGTTTCACCGGACGTTGAGAAGGTCACTTATTCCAGTTGCTTTATGGAACTGGATGCGTATGGGGACAATGCTAGGGTTAACGTTACCATGGAGGGGTGTACATTTAACAGGCTTTGCTTTTTCGGCTTTCCAAAATCCAGTGGCTCTTTTACCTCTTACAACGGAAAACTTTCTTTAAAGTTTATCGGTGCAAACACATTGGATCGTGGTATTAGTACTATCCGCGGAAAGAATAATGATAGTGATATAAGTCACGTCGGCTTGCTCGTTTGGGTTGCCCCTGGTGCTACATTGAGCGGCGCAAGCATTAGGGCAAGTTACAGAATCAATCTTGGTGGTTCAATAGCAAACAACGCCCCGCGTTATTCTTATCTTTTAGACGAGTCCGGTGTTGCGGATAGCGCGACCGCGTTTACACCCGGCGCATATGCAGCGTTTCCTTATACCGCTTATTCTTCAGATGGTGCGGACGGCGCCAAGGTTTATATGTCTCTCGCCTCTGCCGCGATTGAATTCGACGGAGAGATCTTCCCGTACAGCGGCTATTCGGAGCAGTTCCCGGTCAATACGCTGCAGGAAGCGTTCGTCGCTCTCTCCGAGCATACTACCGAGAGAAAAGGAACCGTCAAAATGATCGGGCCAGCGGTCGGTTCTTTGGGTTTTGTGAGCGGCGAGCTGCCCGAGCTCGCGGGCGACGTGATTGTGGAAGCGGATAAAGGCAACGAGCATCTGTTCGTCTTCGTTTCCGGTTACACCCTCTTCAAAAACAACGTTACCTTCAAGAATATCAACTTCGGTCTTACAAGCGGCAATAAGTTCCTGTACGCCTACGACCACGATATCATCTTTGAGAACTGCGGTCAGTACATAAACACCGGCAACGGGGTCACCCTCCAAACGAACCCGGAGAAGGGCGCGGCCGACGCTACCCCCAAAATGGCGATTATCACCGCCCCGATGGTTGCGGACGGCGTCAACTGCGATAACGTGACGCTCAATCAAACGATCAAAATCACCGGGCAGGAGGGTGCCGTTATGCCGATCGCCCGTGTCGGCACCGCCTACGCCGTAAACGCTCTGGGCCAGAATGTGGACGACGTCAGCGTGAAACGTGACGGAACGATCAACGTGATCGTCGGCGAAAACGCCTATGTGAAACGTCTGGATATCCACACCAACGAAAACAACAAATATAAGGTCTATTTCACGGTTCCCGCTTCCACCTTCGCGGAGTCTTACGGCTATACGGACGGAGGTTCCGGCTTTGAGCTTCGTACTGACAGAGCAAACGGCAGCGGCGCGAAGATCACGATCAACGGGCCGAGAGAAAAGCTCAATCAGCTTCTGACGGACGAGACCTGGCTGAGACTCGACGCTGGCTTTGCCAAGATGGGCGAAAACGGCTACTCTCTCCGCGCGGCGAACACCGACGGCAAGTTTGCGATGCGCGCCGGATTTACCGTTCCCGCTGGCAACCTTGCAGGCGCGGTGGAATACGGCGTTCTCGTAAAACGGACCGCCAACCCGACCGCTCTTACCTGGTTCGATAACAACTATCATTACGGTATTACCGAGCTGCCCTCCGCCCAGAGATACAACAACGGCGTCGGCAAGTCCGTCGTTTATCTGAACCCCGTTCTTGACAACGCGGACAAAACCACGCTGGCAGAGGACGGCCGGTATCTCTTCAAGTGCCCTGTGCTCTTCAACACCCTGAATCCCACCACGGCGGAATATGAGTATATCTTCAATCCGTATGTGTACTATCAGGGCCCGGCAGGCGTTCGCCTTGTCGACAAGAAAACGCCTGAGGCAGTGGCGGTCAGCCAGATCACCTTGACGGCGCAGATGTACGCTTACGCGTACGGCGCGGACGAAGGCGTAACGATCACCGCCAGTCTCAGCGACGTGGTCAACGCCCTCCTGGAAAAAGACGCTAACGATCCGATTGCCACCGAGGTCGTCAAAGCGATCAACGGTTGATCACCCCTTAACCCACAAAAAAAGAGCCGGTCGGGCATACGCCCGACCGGCTCTCTCATTGATCCCTTCTTTTTCGCCGAAGGCGGCTTTTCTGTTTCCCTTTTCTCCCGTCAGGCCCCTCTTGATGG
>CAMKAU010000070.1 GCA_946410595.1 uncultured Clostridia bacterium | reverse complement strand
GGAGGTCGGCGTTCTCGAGCCCTTCGGCCTCAGCCATACCGGTTCGCTCTCCGCGGGCGAGGTCGGTTACCTCACCGCAAGTATCAAAAACGTCCGCGACACGCGCGTCGGCGATACCGTTACCCATGCGGAACGGCCTGCCGCGGAGCCGCTGCCCGGCTTCCGCTCCGTACAGCCGATGGTCTACGCCGGCATCTATCCGGCGGACGGCGCCCGGTACGGCGATCTGCGCGACGCGCTGGAAAAACTCCAGCTTAACGACGCCGCGCTCCAGTACGAGCCGGAAACCTCCGCCGCCCTCGGCTTCGGCTTCCGCTGCGGCTTCCTCGGTCTTCTGCACATGGAGATCATCGAGGAGCGGCTGGAACGGGAGTTCAATCTGGATCTGATCACCACGGCGCCGAGCGTGATTTACGAGGTCGTCATGTCGGACGGGACGGTCCGGTATATCGACAACCCCTCCAACTTCCCCACCGCCGACGAAACGAAAGAGGCGCGGGAGCCGATCGTAAAAGCGAGCATCATCACCCCCTCCGAGTACGTCGGCGGGATCATGGATCTCTGCCAGGACCGGCGCGGCGTTTTCTTTGATATGAAGTACCTTGACGCCGCGCGCGTCGAGCTGCATTACGATCTGCCGCTCAACGAGATCATCTACGACTTTTTCGACGCTCTCAAGAGCCGCACGAAGGGCTACGCTTCGCTTGACTACGATCTCAAGGGCTACGAGCCCTCCAAGCTCGTCAAGCTCGACTTTCTCCTCAACGGGGATCAGGTGGACGCGCTCTCCTTTATCGTCCACGAGGAAAAGGCCTACGCAAGAGCCCGCAAGATCGCCGAAAAACTGAAGGACAATATCCCGCGCCAGCTCTTTGAAGTGCCGATCCAGGCGGCGATCGGATCCCGGATCATCGCGCGGGAGACCGTCAAGGCGATGCGCAAGGACGTGCTTGCCAAATGCTACGGCGGCGATATCACGCGCAAGAAAAAACTGCTGGAAAAACAGAAAGAAGGCAAAAAGAAGATGCGCAAGCTCGGCACCGTGGAAGTCTCGCCCGAGGCGTTTATGGCGGTGCTGCGGCTTGACGAGGAGTAAGGAGGAACATGGAAAACAAAACGCTGGGCATTTATCTCCATATCCCGTTCTGCCTCTCGAAATGCGGTTACTGCGATTTCTGTTCGGTCGCGGGAAGCGACAAACGCGCAAAAAAACGCTATCTCTCCGCCCTTACGAGGAATATGACGCAGCTCTCCCGCCAGGCGCAGGATTATCTCGTCGATTCCGTTTTCATCGGCGGGGGAACGCCGACTTCCCTGCAGCCCCAGCAGCTGAAAAAACTGATCGACGATCTCTACCGCGCCTATTACGTGGTGGAAAGCGCCGAGTTCACCGTGGAAGCCAATCCCGCCACCGTAAGTAAAAAATACGCGGAACTGCTTGTTGCCGGCGGCGTCAACCGGGTCAGCATCGGGCTCCAGAGCGCGGACGACGCGGAGCTGCGCGCCCTCGGACGGATCCACACCGTCAAAGACTTTGAGGAAAGCTACCGCATTTTCCGCAGCGCGGGGATCGAGAATATCAACGTCGATCTGATGTACGGGATCCCCGGGCAGACGACCGAGAGCTTTCTCAACACGCTGAAATACGCCGTTTCCCTCGAGCCGGAGCATATCTCCGCCTACGGGCTGCAGCTGGAGCCGGGAACGCCCTTTTTTGAGCATAAAGACACGCTCGATTTGCCGGATGAAGACACCGAGTACAGTATGTACTGCTACGCGGACGAATACCTCCGGGAGAGCGGCTACGAGCATTACGAGATCAGCAACTACGCAAAGCCGGGCAAACGCTGCCGGCACAACCTCAAATACTGGAACTGCGAGCCGTATCTCGGCTTCGGCGCTTCCGCCCATTCCGACTTCGGCGGTTGGCGCTACGGCTACGTTGCCGATCTCAAACGCTACGTGGACGCGGTTGAAGCGGGAGGAGCGGGAGAGCGGCTCTGCGCGGAGCGGGCGGTCCACACCCCCGCCAGCGCAGAAACGGACTACGTGATGCTCCGCCTCCGCCTTTCCGACGGGATCGACAAAAAGATCTACGAAGCGCTTTTCGGCCGTCCGTTCGACGCAAAGTACGCCGACCGGCTAAAGCCCTTTGAGGAGGGGGGATTTGTGAAAAACGACGAGACCTCCTGCCGGCTGACGACGGACGGAATGTACGTCAGCAACACCATCCTCTCCTCTATCCTGGATTTTTGAGGAAACTCTCTGAAATCATTGACAAAGCGCCATCCGTTTGCTAAAATAAGAATGGAAAACAATAAAATATTATTGGAGGCATCATGACCGATTCGGATAAGCTCAACAACGCCCCGGAAGAAGAGGACGAGATCACCGTCGTAACCCTGACCGACGACGACGGCGTGGAAAAGGAGTTTGAAGTTCTCGGCACGCTGGAGGACGGCGGCAAGCTCTATTACGCTCTTGCCCCGGCCGACGAGGACACCGACGAATACTACCTCTTTGTAGAAGGAAAAGACGAAAACGGCGAGACCTTCCTCTCCACCGTGGACGACGACGAGGAGTTTGACAGGATCGCGGACATTTTTGACGACGAGTTCTTCTCGGAAGCTGACTACGACGCGGAGCCCTGACCCGGCGGCCCGGTATTTTTTAAGATCATCCTGCTTCGTGCGTGTATAATGAGATTATAAACCCACAAGAAAGAAAAGGAGCCCGAACTTCCGACGCGGGTATGCAGACCTCCCGCCCTGTCCGATCTGATCCGACAGGCGCGGACGTTGGGAGCACAAAACGCCGGAGAGGGCGCCACCCTTGCGAGAGCAGGGTTTTCTTCTCTCATTATGCACGGCGCGGCGGGAGCCATTCTGGAGGAATCATGAAAAAAAGTATGAAGCGCTTCTTCCCCCTCGTGTTCGTTCTTACCCTGGTTTTCTGCCTTGCTTTCAGCTCTTATGCTCTGCAGGCGTCGCCGAAGCCCGGCGACATCAACGGCGACGGCGTGGTAGACAACCGCGACGCGATCTACATGATCCGGTTTACCGACGATACTTCCCTTGTCAACGACACCAACGAAGTCGTCCTTGACACCAACGCAAGCGGCGCCGTCACCATCGAGGATCTCCATCTGCTCATCGACTATCTCTCCGGCAAGGAAGTGACGATCAAAGCGGATAAAGACGCCGGCTGGTCCGAATGGTGCTGACAGCCCGGCAAAATGAATTAGCGGACTATGACAAGAATCAATATCGGAATTGACGTTGGCGGAAGCACGACGAAGATCGTCGGATTTCGCCGCAACTCAACGTCCGAGCTGCTGACCCCCATGTTCGTTCGCGCGACCGACCCGATGACCTCGCTTTACGGCGCGTTCGGGAAGTTCACGAGCGAAAACAATCTGCAGCTCAGCGAGATCGGCAAGATCATGCTGACGGGCGTTGGCTCTTCCTTTGTGGACAAGCCGATCTATTCCCTGCCCTGCGGCCGCGTTTCCGAGTTTGAGAGCATCGGGCTCGGCGGCCTTTATATCTCGGGGCTGCGGGAGGCGATCGTCGTCAGTATGGGGACGGGCACCTCGATCGTTTACGCGAAAGAAAACCGGCCGACCGAGTATCTCGGCGGTACCGGCGTAGGCGGCGGGACGCTGCAGGGGCTTTCCAAGCTTCTGCTCGGGATGGACAATATCGCCCATATCCAGGAGCTGGCGGAAAGCGGCGACCTCGGCAAGATCGATCTCCGCGTCAGCGATATTTCCAAACAGGGCTCCTTCCCCGAAATGAAGACCGATCTCACGGCCGCCAATTTCGGCAAGGTCAGCGATATGGCGGAAAAGCAGGACGTTGCCGCCGGGATCTTCAATATCGTTTTTGAGACGATCGCGATGGTCTCGATCTTCGCCGCCCGCTGCAAAGGCACGAAGGATATCGTCCTCACCGGCAATATGGCGTCGTTCCCCCTCTGCCGGAATATGTTTGAGGGTTTTTCCCACTCGTTCGGGATGAACTTTATCATCCCCGAGCACGAGCGGTTCGCTACCGTGATCGGCGCGGCGCTCCAGGCATAAAGACAAAACCTCGCTCCCGCGAGGTTTTTCTTTTATCCCGCCAGTATCAAAGAAAAAATCCGCAGGATTTCATCTTTTCAGATGCAAATCCTGCGGATTTTTGACTTAAAAACCGCGTAAGGGTCAGCGCGCGTGGAAGGACTCCAGCTTTTTCATTCTTTCTTCAAACGCGACCATATCCTCGTCGTTTGCGTAAACGAAGTGCCCGGGGCGGATCTCCCGCATCTCTCTCGGACTTGCGTCGGGATCGTCCTCTTCCTTCGTATAGACGATCGAGTCTCTCTGCTTTTCGATGATCGGATCCGGCATCGGGACCGCGCTTAACAGAGAAACGGTGTACGGGTGGACGGGATGCATAAAGAGATCCTCTGCTTCGGCGATCTCAACGATCTTGCCGAGATGGATCACAGCGATCCGGTCGGCGATAAATCTGACAACGGAAAGATCGTGCGCGATGAAGAGATAGGTAAGATTCTTTTCCTTTTTCAGCTTGTTCATCAGATTGAGGACCTGCGCGCGAATGGAAACGTCAAGAGCGGAGATCGGTTCGTCCGCGATGATAAGCTGCGGCTCCATGATCATAGCGCGCGCAATGCCAACTCTCTGCCGCTGACCGCCCGAAAACTCGTGCGGATAGCGGGATTTGTGCTCCGGAAGAAGTCCTACGTCCTCAAGCGCCTTATCGACCTTTGCGATCCTTTCCTCCTCGCTTTGATAGAGGTGGAAGTTGTAAAGGCCCTCGGAGATGCAGTATTCGATCGTCGCACGCTCATTGAGGGAGGCGGCGGGATCCTGGAAGATCATCTGGATATTTTTGATGACGTTCCGGTCCTGCTGGCGGGAGATCTTGCCGGAAATACGTTCCCCGTTGAAGAGGATCTCCCCCGCGGAACAGGGATTGATGCGGATCGCGGCACGTCCGAGCGTTGTTTTCCCGCTTCCGGATTCCCCAACGAGAGCAAAGGTTTCTCCGCGGTAGATGTCAAAATTGGCGTCGCTGACCGCTTTGAACTTTTTCTTGCCTCCTACGTCGAAGGAAACGTCAACGTGGCGGATCGAAAGGATTACGTCCCGTTCGTTATTCGTCGACATAGAATGCGCCTCCTTTACCGGTCATGTGTTCGATCTTTTCATGCAGGTCACGGATGACCTCCGGCTTGTCAAGCTGAGGCGCTCTCGGATCCAGAAGCCACGTTTTGGCGTAATGCGTGTCGGTGACCCGGAAGAAGGGCGGCTCTTTGGCAAAGTCGATCTTCAGCGCGTTCGGGTTTCTGGGCGCAAAGGAATCGCCGATGATCTTGTTAAAAAGAGAGGGCGGCGTGCCGGTGATGTAGTAGAGATCTTCGCCCTTGATCCCGAGCTGCGGCAGCGACGAGAGAAGCGCCCAAGTGTAAGGATGCTTCGGATCGTAGAAGATCTCCTCGACGGTTCCGTACTCGATGATCTGCCCGCCGTACATAACCCCGACTCTGTCGGCAACCTTGGCGACCACGCCGAGATCATGCGTGATGTAGATGGTCGTAAAGCCGAGCTCTTGCTGCAGCTCCTTGATCAGTTTGATGATCTGCGCCTGGATGGTCACGTCGAGCGCGGTGGTCGGCTCGTCGCAGATCAGGATCTCCGGATGGCAGCAAAGGGCGATGGCGATGACGATCCTCTGGCGCATCCCGCCCGAATACTGGAAGGGATACTCGTCAAAACGGTCTGCGGCGTTCGGTATGCCGACTCTCGACATCATGTTGATCGCCTGATCTTTCGCTTCCTTTTTGGAGATCTTCTGATGTTTTTCGATGACCTCGACGATCTGGGAACCGATCGTACGGATCGGGTTAAGAGAGGTCATAGGATCCTGAAATACGGTGGAGATTTTCGCGCCGCGGATCCCTTCCCAGTCTTTATCGGTTTTCAGCTGGACGAGATCCTTGCCGTGGAACATGATCGAGCCGTTGGTTACGCGGCCGTTAGACTCCAGCATCCCGGTAAAGGTTTTGGTGAAAACGGATTTGCCGGACCCCGATTCGCCGACAATAGCGAAGGTTTCCCCTTCGTAAAGATCAAGAGAAACGTTCCGGATCGCGGTAAGATAGTTTTCACGAACTCTGAATTTAACTTCAATGTCCTTCGCGGACAATACGACTTTTCTTTCAGTCATAGCGTCCTCCTATCTGTGGGTGCGGGGATCAGCCGCGTCCGCAAGTTTCTGTCCCACAATGTAAAGAGAGATGGAAATAATGGCAAGGATGGAAACAGGGATCCAGAACAGGTGCGGATAACCTCTCATGTAGGACGTGTACTGCGAGATCGCACGTCCGAGAGAAGCGTACTGCTGGCCGAGTCCGAGTCCCATGTAGGACAGGAAGACCTCGTAGGAGACCAGCGCGGGGACCTGTCTGGAAATATACGTCATGATCACCGAAATCAGATACGGGAGGATGTTTTTGGTGATCATCGTCCAGGTCCTCGTCCCGAGGCATTTCGACGCAAGGTTATATTCGCGGTCGCGGATGATCATGACCTGTGTGCGGATGAAATAGGCGACGAAGATCCAGTCCGTGATCGTCATCGTGAAGATCAGCGGGCCGAAGCCGTTGCCGAGGATGTAGGAGAGGATCATGGCAAGCAGCAGGAACGGGACGTTGGAGATGACGTTGTAAACCTCGATCATCCACTTGTCCATCTTCTTGGAAAAACCCCAGAGCGCGCCGATGACGATCCCTATCACCATATTGATCGCCGTAGCGGACAGACTGACGATCAGCGAGTTGCGCGCGCCCGCCCAGACCACGTCGAACACTTCGTTCCCGATGTCGTCGGTCCCGAACAGATGCTCGAGAGAGGGAGAAAGATACCGGTGCGCGGAATCGTTGATATACTTCGGATCCATCGGATCGTAATCCGAAAAGAAGGTCGGGTAGATAAAGGAAAACGTGACGACTGCGATCATAAGGATGGAGACCGCGATCGTAAACTTGCTGCCGATAAAGGTTTTCCAGACCGATTTCCAGTAGGAATACCGGGGAGCGGCAATGATCTCGGACTTCTTTTCGTCAAAACCGGCAAAGGTGAACAGCTCGTCCTCGCTGACGTCGGCAGCCGGATCCTCCTTCGGCTCGCTCTCTTTTTCCGGGGCCTTGCCGAAGCTGTTGTCCAGACTGTATTTGTCAAACATATGCTTTTTGAAGTAATTCATCACGATCTACCTGCCTTCTCACTGAGAGAGATCCGCGGATCCACTTTGGTCAGCACGATGTCGCCGAGAAGGACCGCAAGCACGGAGATCCCGGAGAACATGAACACGAGGGCAACGATCATCGCGTTGTTATACTTGTTGATCGATTCGGGGAGCATCTTGCCGATACCGCCGACCGCATAGACCGCCTCTGTTATGATGGCGCCTGTGATACAAGCGGCAAGGGAGGAGGGAATGCCGTGAGCGATCGGGATGATCGCGTTTTTGAAGATGTGATTTTTGAAGATCTCGCTCTTGTTGAGCCCCTTCGCCTTGGCGAACTTCACGTAATCCGAGTTCATCTGATCCACAACGTACCGTCTCATCCAGAGCATGAGTCCGGAGATGGAAGGAAGCGCCAGGGAGATGGCGGGAAGGATCCAGGAGCGAACGTCGCCGGAACCGAACACGGTAAAGACCGACGGCAGGCCGAAGACCGTTGTCCCGATATAGCGGAACAAGTAGATGTAGGCGAGCGACGGTACGGCGATGATGAATATGATATAGACCATACCCAGCTTATCGATCAGCTTATCCTTGTGCTTTGCCATGGCAACGCCCATGGGAAGCCCGATCAGATAGGAAAGAACGAGCGCGATAATGCCCATGATAAACGACGTGCCTACCATGGAGGGCTGGTTCTTTTTGGTCTGATAGTCTGCGTAATTATCGACGAATTTATTATGATCCATCCGGTCCGTATTGTACTTGTACTGGAGGGTGCCGAATATGATCGCGGACTCGGACTCGTAGCCGGTCTCAAAGGTCACTTTCCGTTTTACCTCTTCCCCCTGGGACTGGAAGATGACCTTCATCACGTCAAACCCCTGGAAAGTCGGATAGGAGTTCCCGAGGTTCAGCGAAATGATATTCTGATGGAGATAAGGAAAATTGGAATCGGTATAGAGCAGGTATTTGTGGACGGTGCCGCTGCCGATCAGCGCAAGCCCGCCCGTCGGCGTTTTGCCGAACTTAAGGTATCTTTCAAGATCCGGGTTGTCGGGATCCTGAACCGCCCAGGGATGATCGATCTGAACGAGGCCGCCGAACCATTTGACAAGCCGTTTGGCGATCGGAATGTCCTTGAAGGCGTAGAGACGGCCGCTGGCGGTATATGCCGCCACCGTATAGCCCTCTTTTTCATACGTTTCCCGGAACCGGGCGGATTCCGGGGAATCCGGCTGAAGCGCCGGCTCGACGCGAGGATCAGACTGCCCGTACTGCTCCACGCAATAATCGGATATCGTAACGTAATCGAGATATCCGAGCTTTTCCCACGTCAGGTAAACGTAGTTGATCTTTTCGTCCGGTTTCCCGCCGAGCTTGCGGTAGGTCGGATCATCAAAAAAGATATTCTCACGCGGGATCAGCGTGTAAATCATAGTAAAAACGATCACTATTATAATAAGCAGGGATATCAGCGACCGGAGCAGCCGCGATAGAATATAACCCTTTTTCATAGCAATCTCCCTTCGTCAAAGCAACGAGAGCCAGAAGAGCAAGTCTTCCGGCTCTCGCTGTTCTAAGTCAATGAACCTTCAGTTCCGTGTCAGGATTATTCGCCCTTCAGCCATTTTTCCTTAGCGGCATAGTAGTCGGCAGCCGTCACGACGGTATCCTGGAGTTTCATATATTTGAAGTAAGGAACCACGTTATAAGACGCCTGACCGTAGAGACCGTAAGCGGCGGAGAAAGGAACGACCTTGCTGAGCATGAGGTTGGCGCCGTTGGTGGAGTACGGACGGAGAATACCGTTGGCAAGAAGCGTAGCTTCGATCTTGGCAAACGCCTCGATGCGCTCGTCGCCGGCAAGCAGTTCAGCCGCCTTGAGCTGGGTCAGAACATCGTCCAGACCGATGGCCTTGATCGCCGCTTTGTTGGAGTCGGACTGGCCGTCGGAAACGAGGTTCAGGCCGGAGTAATGCAGCATATCGCCGTTCTCGGCGTTGTAGCAATTGATGTAGGTCAGCGGGTCGCCGTAGTCGGGGCCCCAGCCCGCGCCGAACGCGAAGTCGATGCAGTTTTCCGCGCCGGTCGCCACGGTGTAGAACGCGCTGTTGTAAGCGGTCTTGTCAGCGAACATGACGAGGTTGACCTTCACGTAATCGCCGATCGCGGATTCGATGGACTGCTTCATCGCCTGCGCTATCTTGGTGTTGTTCTCGTTGGTGGAGTTCACGGGGTAGTCGAGGTGGATCGGCCACTCGGAATCCGGTATCACGTCCTTGAGCTCGGTCTTCGCCTGCTCGGCAAACGCCTTCGCTCTGTCAACGCTGTACCAGGCGTCCTGACCGTCGTTGAGGTCGATGCCCTTGAAGGTGGGAGCGATCTCCTCGAGGTACTTCGTTACGAGAGCGCCGTAAGCGGTCCCGTCAGACTTCGCAACGAAGGTGTAAGGAACGAGCGTGTTTCTCGCAGCGTCAAGCGCTCTCTCCTCACCCTGCGTGATCGTCTGGGTGGCCTTGGTGGAGTAAGCGGCGTAAACGGCAAGACGGAAGTTCTTGTTGAGGATCGCCGCCTTGGTAGCGGCCTTCTGCGCGTCGGTCGTCTTGTCGGTGGTGGAGACGGAGGTGTCGCCGGAAAGCGTGTAGAGCTGTCTGTCAAAGTTGAACGCGCCCCAGAAGGAGGTGGCGGTGGTCATGCTCTTGTACTGGTTGTCTTTGTA
>CAMKAU010000069.1 GCA_946410595.1 uncultured Clostridia bacterium | reverse complement strand
CGGAGCAGCGCGGGGTCGAGGATATCCGGGCGATTGGTCGCGGCGATGACGATCACGCCCTCGCTGCCGCCGAAGCCGTCCATCTCGACGAGCAGCTGGTTGAGCGTTTGCTCGCGCTCGTCGTGCCCGCCGCCGAGGCCGGCGCCGCGGTGACGGCCGACCGCGTCGATCTCGTCGATGAAGACGATGCTGGCGGGGTTCTTTTTGGCGGTATCAAAGAGGTCGCGGACGCGGGAAGCGCCGACGCCGACGTACATTTCCACAAAATCCGAGCCGGAGATGGAATAGAAGGGGACGCCCGCCTCGCCGGCGACCGCCTTGGCGAGCAGGGTTTTGCCGGTGCCGGGAGGGCCGACGAGCAGCACGCCGCGCGGGATCTTGGCGCCGAGGCGCTGGAAGCGTTCGGGGTTTTTGAGGAACTCCACGACCTCCTCAAGCTCCGCCTTTTCCTCGTCCGCGCCCGCCACGTCGGCAAAACGCACCTTCACCTTCTCCGAGGAGCCGAGCTTGGCCTTGGCGCGGCCGAAGCCGGAGATCTTGGAGCCCTTGCCGCCAGCCATCTGGTTCATCATATAGATCCAGAGGCCGACAAAAAGCGCGATCATGATGAGATACGGCAGGTAAGAGACCCACCAGTAGACGACCTGCGGCTCTTTGAAGTTGAAGTCCTCGATGACGCCGCGGGCGTACTGACCGTCCTCGCCCATCACGAGCTCCTCGTAGATCCCTTCTTTGAAAAGCTCGTAATCGAGGAGCCGGAACTTGACGGTCGTGTCTTTGGTTTTATCGTCCGGCGCGGTCTCCGAGCGGACCTTCATCGTGAGCAGCGCGTCGCTGTCCACGGTAAAGGTGCGGACCCTCTCCTTTTTGAAAAGATCGTAAATGCCGCTGTACTCAAGCGGCTCGCTGCCCGTCTCTTTCAGGATCAGGGAGACCGCCGTGAGCACGACGCCGATCAGGATCACGTAGATCAGCGCGGTTCTGAGATTTTTTTTCATGATCTGTCCAGCCTTTTTCGTTATTTACGGAATGCAAAATCGGGGATCCCGATATAAGGGAGGGTGCGGTATTTTTCGTCGTAGTCCAGTCCGTAGCCGACGACGAAATAGTCGGGGATCTCCCGTCCGACGTAATCGGGGGTGAAGGGGACCTCCCGGCGGGAGGGCTTGTCGAGCAGGGTGACGGTACGCACGCTCCCGATCCCCCGCTCGCGCAGATGCTGCGTGAGCATCGAAAGGGTCCTGCCGCTGTCGATGATATCTTCTACGATCAGTATATCGCATTCTTCGGGATTTTTACGCAGAATATCGAGATAAATCTTCAGATTTCCGCTGGAGACGGTCCCGGAGCCGTAGGAGGAGACCTTCATGAAGTCGATCTCCGCGGGGATCGTCAGCTTGCGCATCAGATCCGCCATGAAAAGGACCGAGCCCTTGAGGATCCCTAAAAGAAGCAGATTTTTGCCCTGATAGTCGCGGCTGATCTCCGCCGCGAGGCGGGTGGTGATCGCGTCCAGCTCCTCGCTGGAGATGAGGACGTGTGAAACTTCGGTAGTCTGATCGATCATATTTCCTCCGATGCGGGGCGGGCGCCCCTTGCGTAGCAGATGCGGACCGTTTGGCTCCCCGGTTTTGCCGCGCTCCCCTCTCTCACGGGAAAGCCCGGCGCCCAGAGGATGCCGTCCCCGTCGCAGACGAGAGGGCGCAGGGCCCGCTCGTTTTGGGGCAGTTTGGCGTCTCCGTACAGTTTTTTCAGCTTGCGGAACATCCCGCCGAAGCGGTAGCCGTCCCCCTCCCGGCGGGAGCGGGCGGATAAGCTGCCTTTTATTGTATCACGGTCAAGGTCTGCGTATATCAATATTTTGTAAACATTTTTCAGCTTTTCGGTTTCCTTTTGCGCCCCGCCGGAGAAAAGCCAGACGGCGCCGTCCCCGTCCGGGAGAGGATTTTTCCCCTCCGAGAGCGGCAGGGCGTACGGCGCGGGGGGCTCGGGCGCGCGGGGGAGAAAGGTAAGCCGGTCCCGGTCCCGGGAAACGGCCGCTCCGGGGAGGGAGAGCGTCCAGCAAACGCCGCCTCCGGCCAGCATCTTTTGCAGCGCGAGGATATGCTCCGCCTCCGGCGCCCGGCCGCCCGCCTCTTTGACCGCGGCGCGGAGAGCGCGGGCGGACAGCGCGGGGGGAGCGGAAGCGAGGAGGGCGGCGTCGTAAACGCCGCCGCCCGCGCGGGCGGCGGAAAGGAGCTTTCCGGCCTCCCCGTCGAGGAACGCCTCGTCCTGCCGGAGCAGGAGGGCGGTACGGGACGCGGCGGCGGAAAAATCCCCGAAAAGGGAGGAAAGCTCCGGCAGCACCCGCAGGCGGATGCGGTTGCGGGCGTAGGCGGGATCGGCGTTGCTGCCGTCGGTTACGTATGCAAGCGACTCTCTTTCGCAGTAGGCGAGGACGTCCTCCCGGGTCATAAGGATCATCGGGCGGATGATATGTCCGCGCCGCGGCGGGATGCCGCAGAGCCCCGTCAGCCCCGCGCCGCGGGAAAGACGGAAGAGGAGGGTTTCCGCGTTGTCGGTCGCGGTGTGGGCGGTGGCGACGCGGTCAAGCTCGGGATAGCGGCAAAGCAGCTCGTCGAAATACGCGTAGCGCAGGTCGCGCGCCGCCTCCTCGATCCCTTTTTTCTCCCGTTTTGCCTTCGCGGCGGCGTCCTCGCGGAGCACGTCGAGGGGAACGCCGAGCTTTTTGCAAAGCGCGCGGCAGAACGCCTCGTCCCTCTCCGACTCCTCTCCGCGCAGAAGGTGGTTGACGTGCGCCGCCCGCAGGGGGACGCCGCGCCCGGCGGCGTACGCGAGGAGAAGATGGAGCAGCGCGACGGAATCCGGGCCGCCGGAAAGCGCGGCGAGCACGCCGAGCCGTCCGTCCTCTCCCCTCTCCAGAAGGGAGAAGTCCCGGACCGCCGCGAGAAACCGGTCATTCATCTTTTTTGTTTTTTTCCTCCCGGAACCTCTCCTCGTCTTCGGGCGAGAGGGTCCGGAACTTGGTATATTGCGGGATCCAGCCGAGCTTCACCGTACGCGTTTCGCCGTGGCGGTTCTTGCCGACGATCACCTCGAAGGGACGCAGCTCGCTGCGCTCCTCCTCGGTGCGTTTGTAGTAGTCCTCGCTGTAAAGGAGCAGGACCACGTCCGCGTCCTGCTCGATCGAGCCGGACTCGCGCAGATCGCTGATCATCGGGCGCTTGCCGCCCTCCGACTCCTTGCGGCCCTCGGGATTACGGGAAAGCTGCGCGCAGCAGACGACCGGCACGCCGAAGTCCTTTGCCATCAGTTTGAGGTTGCGGGAGATCTCCGAAACGATCTGAACGCGGGAGTCGGAGGAGCCGTGGCGGCCGTCGCCTCCCACCAGCTGCAGGTAGTCGATCACGACCAGCCCGAGCGTTCCCTTCTCCACCCGGCGGAGCTTGGCGCGCATCTGGCTCGGGGTGATCCCCCCCGTATCGTCGACGAGGATCTTGCAGGCGCCGAGGCGTTCCGCGGCGCGGGACAGACGCGCCCACGCCTCCTCGGAGAGTTTGCCGGTACGCAGATCGCCGGAGGAGATCATCCCCTCGCTGGCGAGCATACGGGAGACGAGCTCCTCGCCCGTCATTTCCAGAGAAAAGATGCAGACGGTCTTGCCGGTATGCCGGGCGACGTTGGAGGCGACGTTCAGCGCAAAGCTGGTCTTGCCCATACCGGGGCGGGCGCCGATCACCATCAGCTCCCCCGGCCCCATGCCGAGCAGGACCTTGTCCAGCCCCGAAAAGCCGGTCATCGTGCGCTGTTCCGAGCCGTCGTCGCGCGAGAGCTTTTCCAGCTGGTCGTAAAAGCTGATGATCAGCTGATCGAGCGGGCGGAAATCCCGCTGATCCCGGTCGTTTGAAAGATCGTAGATCTTCTGTTCGGCGTTGCCGATGATATCCTGCGCGCGCCCCACCTCGAGGAAGGCGGTGTCGCTGATATCGGCGCACGCTTCGATCAGACGGCGCAGGCGGCTCTTGTCCGCGACGATACGCGCGTAATCGAGAATGTTGGCGGAGGTCTTGGCGGCGCTGCCGAGCAGCTTGAGGTACTGGATGCCGCCCGCCTTGTCGAGCGAGCCGCCCTCCACCAGCCGGTTGATCAGCAGCACGTCGTCGATGCGCTTGCTCTCCGCGAACATCTGCTGCATCGCCTGGTAGACCGCGCGGTTTTCGGAGAGGTAGAAGTCGTCCGGGGAGAGGATCGTCGCCACCCGGGAAAACGCCTCCGGGTCGATCAGAATGCTCCCGAGAACGGACTGCTCCGCCTCCGCCGCGTACGGCAGTTTTCTTTGGATCTCGTCCATCGTCTTCTCCTGTTTTTACTGATCGGTCACGATCACGTTGACGGAGGTTTCCACGCCCTGATAGAGCTTGACCGGCACGGTATAGCTGCCGAACGCCTTGATCGCGTCGGCAAGCTGGATCTTCTTTTTGTCCACCGCCACGCCGGCGCTTGCCTCCAGCGCGTCCGCGATGCTCTTGGAGGTCACGGCGCCGAAGAGCTTGCCGTCCGCGCCGGCGCGGCAGACGACCTTGACGGTCGCGCCGCCGATCCGGCCGGCGAGCGCCTCTGCCGCGGCGCGTTCCTCCGCGATCTTGTGGAGGCGGCTTGCCTCCTTGTTTTTCAGTTCGCCGAGCGCGCCCGCGTCCGCCGGCTTCGCCAGCTTTTTCGGGAAGAGGAAGTTGGCGGCGTACCCGTCGCTGACGTTGACCACCGCGCCCTTTTTGCCGGACCCTTTGACGTCTTCCAATAAGATTACTTTCATCGTTTTTTCTCCGTTTCTCCGGCAAAAACCGCCGGTCGTGTTTTTGTTCAGTTTCCCACGCGCTTTTCCGCCAGCTCGTCGAAATACGCGTCGATCGCGTCGCGCAGGCTGAGCGCCGCGCCCTCGAGGTCGGTTTCGCGTACCTGCGCGCCCGCCTCCTCAAAGCGGCCGCCGCCGCCGAGGGTCTCGAGGATATGCTGGACGTTCACCCTGCCGTTGGAGCGGCCGGAAATGTGGATGGTATCGCCCGCGCTGACCAGCGTGAAGGAGGCGTCCACCCCCCGCAGCTCGAGCAGTTTGTCCGCCACGCGGGCGGCGGCGAGGGTGTCCGCCCGGTCGGAGACGGCGATCGCCACGTTCGGGTGTTTGGCGTAAACGGCGGCGCCCGTTTCAAAGGCGGCCTCCGCCTTCAGCGCGGCGATATCGGTATCGAAGAGGGCGCGCGTTTCCTCGGGATTGGCGCCCGCGTTGCGCAGATAGAGCGCGGCGCCGAAGGTGCGCGGCCCCGTCGCCTTGGTAAAGCGCTTGGTATCCAGCTGGATCCCGGCGAGCAGGAGCTCCGCCTCCTGGCGCAGCAGCGCGCGTGTCGGCAGACTCTGCTCGATCATCTCCGCGACAAGCTCGGACGCGGAGGAGGCGGAAACCTCGATATACGTTTCGGTATCGGGGTCGGACTCGAAATCCAGCACCTTGCGGTGGTGGTCGATCACGATCTTCTTCCCTACCGCGGCGACGGCGCGCGGCGCCTCAAAGAGCTTCGGATTGTTGACGTCGGTGATGATCATCAGCGTCCGGGAGGTGATCAGCTCCAGCGCCTCGTCCTCGCCGATAAAGACGTTTTCATACTCGGGGAGCCCCTCCAGCCGCTCGCGGCAGAGCCGGACGGTGGGATCGCTCTTATCGACGATGATATTGCACTTGACGCCGCAGAAGAAGACGAAGCGCGCCATCCCCACGGCGGAGCCGAACGCGTCGAAGTCGATATGCCGGTGGGCGCAGATCAGCACGTTATCCGAGGAGGAAATGCGGCTGCATACCTCGTTTGCAAAGACGCGGGCGCGGACCTTGGTAACGTTGTGCGAGGTCTGGCTGACGCCGCCGAAGTAGAGGGTGCCGGAGGTCTCGGTCCGGACCACCGCCTGGTCGCCGCCGCGCTCCAGCGCGTGCTTCTGCGCTTCCGCCGCGGCCGCCTCCCGCTCGGCAAGGGTGCCGGAGCAGCGGGCGGCGCCGATGCTCGCGGTGATCGAGGCGCCCGTTTCGGACACGCGGATCTCGCGGATCTGATCGAGAACGGAAAACTTGTTTTTGATGCAGTTCTCCAGGTCGGCGGCGCTGACGAACAGGAGGTACTTGTTGCGTTCGTACTCGCGCAGCACGCCGGACATCCCGGAGGCCCACTCTTTGATGACGGCGTTGGTCTTTGCCTCGACCGTGCGGTAATCCTCGTGGAGATACTGCTGCATCTCCTCGAGATTGTCGATGCGGATATACATGACGGAGGGCTGCCCGTCGCGGTACGCTTTTTCCACCGAGCGGAGGGAGGTGATATCGTCAAAGAGGACGAGGATGAACACCTTGCCGCCGGAAACGACGGTGTAGGTCCCCGCGAGGAAGGTCTTTTCCCCGACCGTCAGCTCGATCCCGTCGGTATCCGGGCGGGAGAGCAGCTGCCGCGCCTCCGGCAAAAACTCCGAGAGAGAAAAACCGCAGACGCTGCCCGAGCGGAGCAGACTGTTGAGATCGTCGTTTGACCAGAGGATCATCCCGGACGGGTCGCACAGGAGCGCCGGGCGGCGGAAAAGCCGCACGAGCTCAAAGATCGTGGTCCGTTCCTGGGCGCGTTCCTCCCCCTGTTCCGCTTCCCGCCGGGCGAGAACGGCGCGGACGGTCAGCCAGCCGATCGCCGCGAGCAAAAGAAGGATCCCGAACGCCGGCCAGAAGCCGAGCGAGGTGTACGCCTCCGCCAGCCGGGCGATCAGCGCGATCAGCGCCAGCGAGGCGCAGACGCAAAAGGCAAAGAGCAGGTCGGTCGGCGGTACCGTCAGTTTTTTCTTCTGATTTGACATCATACACTCCGATCTTTTCATTTTATTCGCCGCGCCCGGCGCGGGCGATCCGGAGGCGGGCCGCCGAGCCGAACAGGGCGAGGAGATAGAGAAAATAGAGCTGGGTGAAAAGGGCGATCAGGACGACGATCAGAAGGAAGGCGCCCTTTTTGTTTGACCGTCCCCGCAGAAAAATCCCCGCCAGAACGCCGATGCCGACGGCCGCCATCGGGAGAGTGAGAAGGACGGTGAGATAGCGGGCGGTCAGCCCCGCCGCCGTCTCCGGCGAGAGGAAAAAGGAGAAAACGACGGAAAGAAAGAAGAGTACCGCCACTCCGACGGGCGGAAGCCAGATCTCCTGTCCGCGCGTCTCCACGCCCAGCCGGCGCAAAAGAGAAAGAAGGAGCCGCAGGCGGAAAAAGGCGCCGGCGTAGAGGATCGCCGCCAGGTACGCCGGAAGGACGCGGACGGCCGCCGTGATCGCGGAGCGGAGAGTCTCTCCGTCCGCCGCCCCGGCGGAAACGGAGGGGATCGCCTCTTTCAGCGAGTCGAGCAGAAGAAGATACCGTTCGACATACCCGTCGATCGCCGCCGAGAGGTACGCCCGCGCGTCCGTTCCCTCTTTTTCGGCCAGTAAAAAGATCCAGAGAAAGAGCGCGCCGCCGACGAGAACGGAGGAAGCGAGCGCGGAGAAGGAGACCGCCTCAAAGGCGGAAAACTCCCGCCGGACCGAAAACGCCATCACGCCGGAGGTGACCGCCGCCGCCGCGACAAGGAGGGCGAACACCGGGTCGCGCAGCCAGAGGAGCGCGGCGAGCAGCGCGGGCAGCGGAGCGAGCAGGGGGAGAAGCCGGCGCTTCCCGAAAAAGAGCAGGGTAAGCGGCAAAACGGAGGCGACGAGACACAGAGGGGAGAGAAACGCCGCCGCCGTGACCGCGTGGGCAAACAGAGAGGAGAAAAACAGCGCCGCCGAGGAGAGGAAGAAAAGGAGCGGCTCCTTCCCCGCGGGAAGGAACGCGCCGGAGGAAGGGACAGTCGTTTCGGTTTCCATACGCCTCCTTTCCGCCCTTGCGGACGAATAAAAAACAATAACCCATTTTTACTGTCCTATTATTATATCAAGAAGAAATATATTTGTAAAGTTTATTTGCTTATTTTTTCCCGACCGTCTTGCAAGAAAGGAAAAAATGCGATAAAATAGAGCAAAAGCAAAGGAGGAAAGCGATGCAAACCCTACGATCCGCTCCTGCCTTCGGTCCCGCCGGCAGCGGCAGCGCCTTTGCGGCGGCGGGAGGCAAACATACGAAGGACCTGCCCGCGTGGCTGAAGGCCTACGGGCTTGACGCGTTCGAATACCAGGGCGGCAACGGGATCCGCGGCAGCGACGCCGCCTTCTCGGAGATCGGGGAGGCCGCCCGCGCGGCGGGGATCCTCGTTTCTCTGCACGCCCCCTACTATATCTCCCTCTCCGGCGTGGAGGAGGAAAAACGGCTGAACAGCATCGAATATATCCGCGCCTCGGTCCGCGCGGCCGAGCTGCTCGGCGCCGACCGGATCGTGATCCACACGGGCAGCGCGGCGAAGATCTCCCGCGAGGAGGCGATGCGCCTCGCCGCCGACACCCTCTCCCGCGTCCTTGACGAGCTCGGCGAGGACGGGGTCAAGCTCGGACTGGAAACGATGGGCAAAGTCAATCAGCTCGGCACGCCGGAGGAGGTCCTCTCCCTCTGCAAGCTCTCCCGCCGCCTCGCGCCGGTCTACGACTTCGGCCATATCAACGCGCGCGAGGGCGGCGGCGTCTTCCCGGACGCGGACGCCTTCCGCCGGACCTTTGACCGGATCGCCGCCGTCCTCGGCGACGACGCGGCAAAAAACCTGCATTGTCATTTTTCCCGCATCGAATGGACGGCCGCGGGGGAAAAGCGGCACCTCAACTTCGAGGACGCGCCCGCTTTCGGCCCCGACTTTGAGCCGTTTATCGAGGCGGTCGCGCGGGAAAAGCTCGCCCCGCGCGTGATCTGCGAGTCCGCCGGCAAGATGGCGGAGGACGCGCTCACCATGAAACGGTATTATCTCGGACTGACCGAAAAACAGGAGGAACGTTAAATGCCCGGAACCAGACTCGAAAAAGTAAGAAACGCCCTTGCCGGCCTCGGCGCCGACGCGCTGCTCGTGACCGAACCGATCAACCAAAGCTGGCTGTGCGGCTTTGACTACACGGACGGGTATCTGCTCGTCTGCGCGGAAAACGCCTACGTCATCACCGACTCCCGCTACACCGAGGCGGCGCGGGCGGCCTGCCCGCGGGACTTTGCCGTCCTCGATATGGCAAGCGAAAGAGTTTCCGATATGCTCTCCCGCCTGCTCGCGGAAAACGGCGCGGCGACCCTCGCCTTTGAAGACCGCGTGATGTCCTGCGCCGACTACCGGCGGCTGGAAAAGGCGGTGAAGGCCTCCTTTACTCCGGCGGGGACGCTCTTGGAGGATCTGCGCGAATTGAAGGACGAAAGCGAGCTTTCAGCGATCCGCCGCGCGCAGGAGCTGACCGACCTCGCCTTTACCCATATCCTGAAGGTCCTCACCCCGCATATGACGGAAAACGACGTGGCGATCGAGCTGGAGTTTTTCCTGCGCAAACAGGGCGCCTCCGGCAAGAGCTTCGACTTTATCACCGTTTCCGGCGAGGCGACCTCCCTCCCGCACGGAACGCCGCAAAACCGCGTCCTGCAAAAGGGCTTTCTGACGATGGACTTCGGCTGCGTGTATCAGGGCTACTGCTCGGATATGACCCGCACCGTCTGCCTCGGCCGCGCCGACGCGGAGATGAAAAAACTCTACAACACCGTCCTCGCCGCCCAGCGCGCCGCCCTCGCGGTGATCCGGGACGGGATGCTCTGCACGGAGGTGGACGCCGCCGCGCGTACCCTGATCGAGCGCGACTATCCCGGCGCCTTCGGCCACGGGCTCGGGCACGGGGTCGGGCGCTTTATCCACGAGGCGCCGCGCCTTTCGCCCCGGGCGGGCGACCGGCGCCTTGCCCCCGGCCACGTTGTGACCGTGGAGCCCGGTATCTACCTGGAGGGGAAATACGGCGTCCGCATCGAGGATATGGTCTTTATCACCCCCGGCGGCGCCGAGGCGATCACCGCTTCCGAAAAGGAGCTGATCGAGCTCTTCTGACCTTCCGTTCGGGCGGAAAATCTTTCTCTCCCGCCGTTTTTTTCCGTTTTCCTATTGAAAAAAGCAAATTCTTGCTGTAAAATAAAAGCGTATCTTTTTGTCGCGGTCCGGGGCCTCCCCGCGAAAGCAACAGCGACTGCGCCGCGTAAAATCTATTTTCTTGTCGCTGAGAAACAGGTGTTTTATGGTAGTTGCCGGCGATTTCAAAAACGGCATCACGTTCGACATGGACGGGCAGGTCATGCAGGTCATCGA
>CAMKAU010000068.1 GCA_946410595.1 uncultured Clostridia bacterium | reverse complement strand
CCTTGACGAGAGTGACGGTATGGAAGGGGAAGCCGCGGGAGGTGTTCCCGTCCACGATGCCCGCGTCCGGCGCGGGAGAGAGGAGAGCCGCGGCGCGGCGCATGGCGAGCATGGAAGCGTTGAGAATATTGATCTCGTCGATCTCGGCGGCTTCGGCGTAGGCGATCCCGCAGGAAACGGCTTCCCGCAAAATGATCTCATAGAGCGCCTCGCGCTTTTTTTCCGAGAGTTTTTTGGAATCGTTGAGCCCGTCGATGAAAAGCCCCTCGGGAAGAACGACAGCCGCGGCGTACACGCGGCCGGCAAGCGGCCCGCGGCCTGCTTCGTCCATCCCGCAGACAACGGCGTAACCCTCGCGTCTGAGCGCGTTTTCGTAGTCATATCCGAGCATCGGCGTCCTCCGGGGTCTCCAGCGAGATGCGCCCGATCCGGGCGCAGCGGAATTCGTCAAGCAGCGTGAAGGCGGCGCGGGCGGTATCCGGCTCCCCGCCGGAGATGAGAAAGCCGCGCCGGCGCGCGATCTCCTCCACGATCCGGAAGCCGGTTTCCGCTTCGGAAAGAAAAGCGGCGTCCAGCTTATAGCGCTCGGCCAGTTTTTCCGGGGCAAGCTCCCGCAGACAAAGCGCGAGCTTGGCGGCCAGTTCCTCCTCGTCGAGGATCTCCTTGCGGATCGTTCCGGTGAAAGCGAGATGCTCCGCGATGCGCCGGGAGCCGAACTTGGGCCACAAAACACCCGGCATATCGAGCAGCTCCATATCGCCCGCGGTGACCCATTGCTTGTCGCGGGTCACGCCGGGGCGGTTTTCCGTCTTGGCAAGGCGCTGTCCCGCCAGGCGGTTGAGGAGAGAGGATTTTCCCACGTTCGGGATCCCGAGGATCATCAGGCGGATGTGTTTGCCCTTCAGACCGCGCTCCTCCCAGCGCGCCAGCTTTTCCCGCAGGATCGCGCGGGCGGCGGAGCGGATCGAGGAAACGCCCTCGCCCGTCGAGCAGTCGGTCAGGAGGACGTTGCGCCCCTCTTTTTTGTAAAAGGCAAGCCATCTGCGGCTTACCTCCGGATCGGCGAGGGACGCTTTGTTCAGTAGGGTGAGGAGAGGTTTTCCCTCGGTGAGGCGGTAGATCTCCGGGTTGCGCGAGCTTTCCGGGATCCTCGCGTCGCGCAGCTCGAGCACAAGATCGACGTCACGCAGGTTTTCCGCGATCAGATAGCGGGTTTTCTGCATGTGACCGGGGAACCATTGGATTTCCTTTTCCGGCATGAGAACTCCTTTGCTTATTTGACAAATCCGAGACGCTCAAGGGGCAGCATCCGGAAGATGACCTTGCCGATGACGGTATCCCGTTCGACAAAGCCGATCGAGTAGCTGCGGCTGTCAAGCGAATGGTTGCGGTTGTCCCCCATGCAGAAATAGCAGTCCTCCGGGACCTGGAGGGGATAGGTGTGGTCGGAGAGGACCTGTGTCGTTTTCAGATCGAAGCGGACGTAAGCCGTTTCGTCGAGCGGCTCGGCGGTTTTCAGCTCTTCTTCGGTGTCCGCCACCTTCACCGTCATCGTTTTGTCGTCGTTAAACTCGATATCGACCCACTGGCCGGACACCGCGATCACGCGTTTGACGATCGGGTCCTTGCGCCCGGATTCAAGATTTTGGAAAACGAGGATGTCCCCCTGTTCCGGGGTGTAGAAGAGATCGCTGACGATGAGGAGATCGTCTTCCAGCAGCGTGGTTTCCATCGAAGCGCCCACGACGCGCGTGGGACGCATCACAAAGGAAAAGAGAAAGAGAACGCAGCAGCAGGAGATCAGAAGCATCTCAAACCAGTCGAAAAGCAGAGCCGCGCTTTTGTAAAACGGTTTTTTAACGCGCTCGGACCGGTCGTAGGAGGAAACGTAGTCCAGCACGATCTCGCCGCTTTGCTTGCTGTCGGTATAATCGTAGGAGTCTTTCCGGTGAGCCGCGTTCACAAGGTTCTGCTCGTCGCGCAGAAGCTGCGCTTCGTCGGCCTCCGTTTCTTCGATCGAATAGAGAAGAAAGAGCAGGTTCCGGCATCCGGCAAGCGAGATCCCGGTCTTTTTGGCGCTCCGGAGCGTAAATACGTCCTCCGATACGGAAAAGGACGCGGCGCTGGAATAGACGAAGAAGGGCATCTCGCCTTTCGCCGCGCTCTCGTTGCCGTCGGAAAGCAGGAACGCGACCTTGAACGGATCGCCGGCGGAAGCGAGGAAAGAGATCAGCGGGGAAAAAAACTCCGAATCAAAGCGTTCCATGAGAGCTTTCGACAGGGAAGAGGGTCTCCCGCCGAAATCAAGGGAAAGCTCAAGCGCAAGGTCGCCGTTTTCGTGGGAGTAAAAATCCTTGAGGAAAGCAAGGATCGAGTCCAGCTTTTCCGGCATATCGGAATACACGGCTTCCGAGAGGATGGAAAAACCGTAAATGTCTTTGAGATCGGAGAGCTTCGCCTTTTCGTCGGTAAAGAGGCCCGCGGCGCTCTCGGCTGCAAGGCGGTCAAGGCACGGCGTGTCCGCCTTTTCGAGAATATCAAAAACGGAACACCGGTCGGCTGAGTTGACGGTGATCCCGCGCAAGATCAAGATGAGATGTTTCATAACAGTCTTTCCCCTATACTGAGAATATACAATATTTTAACATAGTATTCATCTAAAATCAACACGAAAATGAGAGAAAAAACAGGTACGCGGCGATAAAAAATCGGGGAAAACGGCGATTTTGATTTTCTTTCAAAAAACTCTTGCATTTTGGAACGGGATATTGTATAATAAACGAGCTTGCGGGATTTTTCCCGTTATTGTCAGAACAGTCCGCTGCCACGCTCGGTACGAATGTTCGGTATTTAAGGAGGAGCCCATGACTAAACTTGAGGCTTTTGCAAACGAGCAATTGAAGGAAACTCTGCCGGAGTTCGGGATCGGCGACACGGTGAGAGTCCACAACCGCATCAAAGAAGGAAACCGGGAAAGGATCCAGATGTACGAGGGTACCGTGATCGCCCGTCACGGCGGCGGTATTTCCGAGACGTTTACGGTCCGCCGCGTTTCTTACGGCTGCGGCGTGGAAAAGACGTTCCCGATCCATTCTCCCAACGTCGCTCAGGTGGACGTTGTGCGCCGCGGTAAAGTCCGCCGCGCCAAGCTCTACTATCTGCGCGACAAGATCGGCAAGGACGCCAAGGTCAAATCCGGCATCTGAAACCAGAAAAAAAGACCCGTTTCCGGGTCTTTTTTTTCGCTTATTTGCGGAAGCGTCCGGCGACGAGGTCGCTGACGCGGACGATCACGGGCGCAAGGACGATATTAAAAAGCAGTTCAAAGATGAAATTAAAACCGATGAGGACGGTGATCACAAAGGTAAGCGGATTGCCGGAGAAGGGTACGCCGATCACCTCGGCGAGATTGGGGATGTCATCGTAGAAAAAGACCATCGAGCCGAGGAGAAAGAGTCCCGTGTTGACCACCGGGCAGACGATGGCGGCGCAGAGGACGCCGACGTATTTATTGATCTTTTTGCAGAGCTGATAGAGAAGCCCCGCAGCGATCCCCGCCAGCGTTCCTTTCAGAATGACGGTGATCACGGCGCCCGCGGGATTGTAGGTCATGAAGAGCGCCGCGTCGCCGGAGGCGAGGACGGTCACGGAAAAGACGAGACCGAGCCAGCCGCCGGCAAGGGGACCGTGTAAAACGGCGCCGAGCACGATCGGCACAAGAACGAGGGAAACGGAGAAGGGGCCGAGGCGGATAAAGGACCCGAGGAGCTGGAGAACGATGACGACAGCGGTGAGGAGACCGAGCTGGACGAGAGCGAGCGTTTTTTCGGCGCGTTTGCTTCGCATTTGGGCGGGAAGGGAAGAAGCGGGATGCACCGCGCTTTCGTTTTCGGATTGCGGAAGAAGCTGCTTTGTGCCGCAGCTGTCGCACACACCGACATTTGAGCCCGGCTCAAACTCAATTTTCCCGCCGCACAAATTGCATCGGAACGGATTTTGCTGCATAAGGATACCTCCGGGACTTGAACCCGATGCTGCCTTCCGGACAGAGAAAATCCGGTAAGGCGCATGTAATTTATGATCAAGCCTTGCGGCGATCACACAAAAGATTTTGTATAATAAAAAGATGATTTTGTATTATTTTAGGCGATTTTTGTCGTAAAGAGCCACTGCGCCGCGGAGGGTAAGATCCTCGATCACCGGGATCGGGCGGCGGCAGTAAGGCAGTACTTGTCCGGCAAAGCCGCCGGTCGCGACGAGAGAAAGCTCCTCGCCCCCGGCCGAAAGCTCCGTTTCGAGCCGGTCGATCAGCCCGTCGATCATAGCGGCGTGTCCATAGATCAGACCGCTCTGGATACTCTCGTCCGAATTGACGCCGATCAGCGCGGAAGGGCTCTTCGGCGGCGTTTCGGTAAGGAGAGCCGCGGAGCGGGAGAGCGCGGAGGCGGAAACGCCGAGACCGGGATGGATGATCGCGCCGGAGAGCGCGCCGCTCCGGTCAACGGCGGTAAAGGTGGTGGCGGTGCCGAGATCGACCACGACGAACGGAGGGGCTAAGATCTCCTTTGCCGCCGCGACGTTGGCGACCAGATCCGCGCCAAGCTGGGCGTGCAGGTCGATCCGGATGGGAAAGCCGGTATGCGTTCCGGCGCCGATCAGAAAGGGCTTTGCGCCGGCGATTTCCTCAGCGGCGCGGGCGATCGGCAAGGTAAGCGAAGGAACGACGGACGCGATCACGGCGGCGGATACGGAAAGCGCCGGATCCGTTTCGGTGAGAAACCGGCGGATCAGCAGCCGGTATTCGTCCGAACTGCGCGCGGGCGATGCGGCAAAACGGAAGCGGCAGAGGGAGGATCTCGTATCATCGTAAACCGCGCATTTTACGGCGGAATTGCCGATATCAACGGCTAACAGCATAAAATCCCCCTTTTTCGCTTCCCTGAATTATACAAAATTTGCATTTTGTATAATTATATCACACACGGACGCGGGTAATGCCCTGCGCTTTTTTATTTTATCACAACGGATCCGGCATGTCAATCCCGTTTCTTGCGGATCGGTTTCTTTTGTTTTTGGCGTTTGTATTTTTCTTTGGTCGCTTCGCCGCCGCGCAGGTGCCGTTCTTCTTTGTTGATTTGCAGGATCCTGCGAACCTCGGACGCGAGCGCGGGGTCGATCTCCCGCAGCTTTTCCGTTACGTCTTTATGTACCGTGCTTTTGCTGACGCCGAACCGCTGTCCCGCCGCCCGGACGGTGGCGCGATGCGCGATGATATATTCCGCAAGTTTTTCGCACCTTTCTTTATGTTCCACGTTTCTTTCTTCCCTTCTGTTTCTTTTACTTCCACTCTATGCGCTCTCGCCTTGTTTTATCCGTTTTCTTGACAGGAAATCGGAATTGTGGTATAGTGTTGGTGCTTTATTCTAAACCTTACTGCTGGACGGGGATTATGCCGGAAGTTAAAAACGAAGATCAGGTGATTTTTGAAGGGTTCAACGCCCTCCGTTCCGTGATTTGCGGCGCGGACGCGGGTCTCAACGGCCGGAGCGTCGGGACCGTTTATTTTGACCGTGAAAAACTTTCCAAAAAACAATATGAATACGCCTGGCTTTGCGAAAAAGCCAAGACAAACGGTTTTCAGGTCGTCCTTTGCGGCGCGGACCGGATCGCGGAGCTTGCCTCAACGGAGACCCACGGCGGGATCGTGGGGACCGCCTCTCCCCGCAAACAGGTTGGCGCGGATGAGCTTTTCGCGCTCTTTGACGCGGGCAAAACCGGCGGGATCGTCTTTGCCGTCGAGGGGATCGAGGATCCCTACAATCTCGGGTTTCTCCTCCGTTCGGTTTACGCTTTCGGCTGCCATACCATTCTCCTTTCCTCCTCCGTTCGCTTCGGCGCCGACTCGGTCGTCTGCCGCGCGTCCGCCGGCGCATCCGAGCGGATGATCCTCTCCTTCTCCGATCTCCGGGAGAGTGTTTCTCTCTTCCGCAAGCGCGGATATCGCGTCCTTGCCGCCGCGGAAAAAAACGCCGTTTCCCTGGAGGATGCGGATCTTTCTCTCCCGCTTCTTTTGCTTGTCGGCGGGGAAAAGAGAGGACTTTCCTCTTCCCTGCTTTCGCTGTGCGACGGCGCGGTCCGTATCGACTACGCGCGTCCCGTTTTCGCCTCTCTCTCCGCCGCTTCCGCCGCCGCCGTCCTCGCTTACGAGAGCGCGCGTAGGAACGGCCTGATCCTGAAAAAGTAAGGAGTATCCTATGGTAGATTCCGTTCTCTTTGATCTTGACGGCACCCTCTGGGACGCGATCCCCGGGATCACACGCACTTGGAACAAGGCGCTCTCCGATCTCGGCGTGAATAAAGTGTGCTCGGAGGACGAAGTGCGCCGCTATATGGGGATGACGCTTGACAAAATCTGTTCCTCTATGGTCGGCGAAGACGACCCGGAAAAGATCAAACGCCTTTTTGACGCGATCTCCGGCGGAGAAAACGAGGGGATCACCCGCGAGGGAGCCGCCCTTTTCCCCGAAGAGCGGGAAACGCTCGCGCTGCTCGCCCGCCGCTACCGTCTTTTTATCGTCTCGAACTGCGGGCGCGGCTATATCGAGCGGTTCCTCGATCTCTTTGAGCTCGGATCCTTTTTTACCGATCACGAGTGCTTTGGCGGCACCGGGCTTTCCAAGGGGGAAAATATCAGGATCGTCTGCCGCCGCAACGCGCTCGTATCCCCCGTTTACGTCGGGGATACGCTCGGCGATCAGCTCGCCGCTCTCCACGCCGGCGTTCCTTTTATCCACGCCGCCTACGGCTTCGGAGAGACCGTTTCGCCCGATTATGTTCTTTCCGATCTCCGGCAGCTTCCCGTCCTTTTGGAGAAAATATAAAAAACAGCGAAAAAAATTCGACAAACCCCTTGCAAAACCGTTTTTTGTATGATATAATACCCTACGTTCCGCGGCCCGTTGGTCAAGCGGCTAAGACATCGCCCTCTCACGGCGAAAACATGGGTTCGATTCCCGTACGGGTCACCAGCAAAAAGCAGTGGTTTGTTTACCAAATCACTGCTTTTTCAATACAAGCGACAAAACGGAAGCTTGGCAGTCGTCATCGCGCCTGCGCGGTGTATGAAAACACGGAGGAGTTTTATGTCCATTCTGGAATCGTTTGTAAAAACCGGGAAGCCGTTGATAACGGTGGAAGACGTGTATCAAAAAAGCGATATCGTATTCAAGTCTTTTATCGTAACGTTTTCTTTTCGGACCGTTGAGGCGCTGTTAGAGGACGGATTGATCGAAACCGTCGCGGAAGACGCCATCCGATCCATTTCCTGCCATTACCCGGTTTACCGCTTTATCGGCACGGATATCGGTCTGATCAAAACAACGGTCGGCGCCCCGATCGCATCCGTTCTGATCGAGGAAATGAGTTACGTTTATTCCTGTCGGAAAGCCGTTATTTTCGGCTCGTGCGGGTCTTTGGACAAATCGATCCCAGAACACAAACTGATCGTTCCGACGGAAGCTTACCGGGATGAGGGAACGTCGTACCATTACATAGAGCCGTCCGATTATATCTCCATGAGCCGTTATCATAAGGTCTGCGAAATACTGGATGAACTTCATATCGAATATGTGACGGGAAAAACGTGGACGACCGACGCGTTTTACCGGGAGACCGTGGAGGAGATCAACAAGCGGAAAAGCGAAGGGTGCATCGCCGTAGAAATGGAGTTTTCGGCCTGCGAGGCGGTGTGCCGTTACGCGGGAATCGAACTCTACGGCTTTCTCTACCGCGCGGACAATCTTGATTCCGACTCTTGGGAAAAAGGCCGGCGCGACGCCATGCTCTCCAAAGACAAGCGCCTCGATATCCTGAACGTCGCGTTTGAAATCGCCAAAAGAATCTGATCGACAAAAAAGAGAGAAAGAGACAATGCTGCATTTGGAAAAGATAGACTGCAAAAATGTGTGGGACGTCCTGGATCTGAAAGTACGAAAAGCGCAAAAAGGTTTTGTCGCTTCGAACGATATCAGTATCATCCAGGCGTACACGTCGATTGGGACGGGGTGTACCGCCTTCCCGTTTGCGGTTTTCGACGGCAAAAAGCCGGTCGGCTTTCTGATGATTGGCTACAACGAAGCGGCGCTGTACGAATATGACGACACCTGCGATGCGCCTGAGATCCTGAAAAACAATTACAGCATCTGGCGGCTTATGATCGACAAACGGTACCAGAAAAGAGGGTACGGCCGGGAGACGATCAAGCTCGCGCTGGATTTTATCCGGACGTGGCCGTGCGGGAAAGCGGACTACTGCGCCCTCTCTTACGAGCCGGAAAACGAGGTCGCGGCAAAACTCTATCATTCCTTCGGATTCGCGGAAAACGGCGAAATGGACGGGGATGAGATCGTTGCTGTACTGAAGCTGTAAAATAAGGCATGGAACCATGATCATTCACGAAGTAAAAACAAGCGAAGACGTGATCGAAACGCTGATCGCGCTGTCCGAGGATTGGGAAAAAGAACAAAGTTGCTACGGGTATCGCGCGAACACGCGAGAAGATCTCGCGGAAAGACGTGTCTTTCTCGCTAAAGAAAACGGCGAAACGCTGGGGTATTTATTCGGCAAGGTTTTTCATGCAGAGAAAATGAAGTCCATCATACCGGACGGGACCGCCTGTTTTGAGGTGGAAGAAATCTACGTCGTCCCCACCCGCCGCCGCGAGGGGATCGGCGCCGCGCTGTTCCGGTACGCGGAAAAGACGCTCAAAAGCGACGCCGAATACTTCGTTTTGAGCACGGCTACAAAGAACCGGGAAGCGGTTTTCCGCTTTTATCTCGACGAACTTGAGATGAGCTTCTGGAGCGCCCGGCTGTTCAAAAAAATCTGAAGGAAAAAGAAAAGGATTATTCTTCTATTCCGCGTATAAAGGATAGAACGAAAAAAAGGAGCTCGTTATGAAAAAGATCATTCTCTCTTTTCTCTCTCTGCTGCTCGCGGCGTCGCTATCCTTTTCTCTCTCCTCCTGCGCCGTGAAAATCCACGCTGAGGAGCTTTCCGCCGGGTACTCCCGTACCGCCGCGGAAACGGGCGAGGTGAACGTGACGTTCCGGGAGGCGTATCTTTCTTTTGCCGCGTCCCTCTTCCGCCTTTCCTACGGCGAGGACGCAGAGGTCTTCTCCCCGCTTTCCGCTCTCTACTGCCTCGGGATGATCGCAAACGGCGCGGAAAACGAAACGAAGCGACAGGTGGAAGAGACCCTCGGGCTCCCGCTTGATACGCTCAACAAGGCGCTCTACGCCTACCGCGCCTCGATGTTCACCTCCTCCGAGTGCAAGGTCCGGATCGCCGACTCTCTCTGGATCGACAGTGACAGCGGCCTGACGGTCAAGCCCTCGTTTTTGCAGACGAACGCCGACTGGTATGACGCGCAGGTCTACTCTGCCCCCTTTGACAGGAAAACCGTTGAGAGTATCAACAACTGGTGCAAGGATCAGACCGACGACATGATCGAAAAGATCCTCGACGAGATCCCCGAGGATACCTTTCTGTATCTGATCAATTCCCTTCTCTTTGACGCGAAATGGGAAAACAAATACGAAAAATCCGATATCCGGTCCGCCCGCTTTACAAACGCAGACGGCACGGAAAACGACGCGGAGATGATGTGTTCCGAGGAGAGCGTTTACCTCTCCTGCAAGAACGCGATCGGCTTCTCCCGTCCCTATTCGGGCGGTAAGTACGCCTTTGTCGGGGTTCTGCCCGAGGACGGGACGACGATCGACGCTTTCCTCTCCTCTCTTGACGGGGCGTTTCTTTCTTCCCTGCTCGCCTCGGCGGAGACTACCCCCGTCCGCGTCGGGATCCCCGAGTTTTCCGCCGAGAGCGCGGAAACAGATCTCAAAGAACCGCTCCGCGCGATGGGAATCCGCGGCCTCTTTGACGAGACACGCGCGGACTTTTCCGCAATGGTCGAGGATCACGGACTTGAAGTGTATTGCGATTATATCAAGCAGAAGGTAAAGATCGACGTTGACCGAAGCGGCACGAAAGCCGCGGCGATCACCTGGGGCGCGATGAGAAAAGAGTCGGCAGCCGTGGAAGAAAAAAGCGTGATCCTTGACCGACCGTTCTTTTATCTGATCCTCGATACAGAAAACGGGATCCCCCTCTTTGTGGGAACGGTTACCGAATTGAGATAGATCCACGGAAAAAGCCGAAAAGGCGGAGTAACTCTCCGCCTTTTTTGTTTGACTGGTGAATTATACTTTCAAGTGCAACAGTTTAGAAAAAAAAGAGCAGTTCATGCGA